>NZ_MUNH01000519.1:0-4596 GCF_002154615.1 Streptomyces recifensis | reverse complement strand
ATCAGCAGGAAGAACAGGCCCTGGCCGGTGGGGTCGTCGGACACCGGCTCGACGATGTCGGTGACCTTCAGGGGGGTGCCCTGCTGCGCGGCGACCGGCGTGAACACCTTCTCCACAGCGGTGGCACCCATGTCGGACGCGGCGCTCGCCACGATCAGCTCGGGCTTGTGTGCGCTGGGCACATAGGCGCCCGTGACATCCCGGTGCTCGACCAGCGCGACGGCGTCGGCGCGGGAGGAGACGGTACGGACGTCGAGCTTGTCGCCCGCGGCGTCCTTCACCGTCTGCGCGAAGACCTTGGCCTCGGGCCCGGCGCCGACCACGGCCACCGGCATGTGATGGGGCTCCGGGGTGACGAAGGCACCCATATAGGCGAGCCCCATACCTATGCACATCAGCAGGGGGGTGATCAGGTGCGTGAGCACATGACGCAGTGCCGGTGACTTCATCGACCGGAACCTCCAATGGTTGTCTTATACAACTCACGTTCAAGTTGTACTATACAACCAGAATCGTTCGGACAGGTCGGAGAACAGGTCGGAGGAGTTCCGTGAAGGGGTTCTCATGGCGAAGGTGATCGCATGACGGCGGCGGACGCGGCCGTCGAGACGATCCAGCGGGAGATGACGTCGTTCGCGCGCCGGGCCCGCGCCTCGGCGGGGCGCATGCATCCCGAGCTCTCGCTGGTGTCGTACACGCTGCTGGGGCATCTGGAGGAGCGCGGGGGCTGCCGGGCGACCGACCTGGCCTCGCACTACGCGCTGGACAAGTCGACGGTGAGCCGCCAGGTCGGCGCGCTGGAGCGGGCCGGGCTGATCGAGCGGCGGCTCTCCCCGGAGGACGCCCGCGTGCAGGTGCTCCATCTCACGGAGGCGGGTGAGGAGATCCTGGCCCAGGTGACGCGGAGCCGCCGGGCCGCCTTCCGGGAACGGCTCGCCGATTGGCCGGAGGACGACCTGGTCCGCTTCGCGGCCTACCTGGAGCGGTACAACGCGGGGTCCGCCGGACAGGAGGCCGGCTAGGACCCGAGGGGGACGCGTACCCCGAAGAACCGGGTGTCCAGCCGGTGCCGGAAGCCCAGGGACTCGTAGAGGCGGATGGCGCCGGTGTTGCCCGCGCCGGTGTGCAGGAACGGGCGCTCGCCGCGCTCGCGGATGCCGTGCGCGACGGCGAGGATCAGCCGGGTGGCCAGGCCCTCGCCCCGGAAGGCGGGATCGGTGCAGACCGCGCTGATCTCGGTCCAGCCCGGCGGATGCAGCCGCTCCCCCGCCATGGCGATCAGCGCGCCGTCGCGCCGGATGCCGAGGTAGGTGCCCATCTCGATGGTGCGCGGCATGAACGGGCCGGGCTGCGTGCGCGCGACGAGGTCGAGCATCTCGGGGACGTCGGCCGGGCCGAGCGGCACCGCCTCCGGGTCCGGGGCGCCGGCCACGCCGTCGTCCGCCATCTGCACACCGGCCACGTCGAAGGTGATCTCCCAGCCCTGCGGGGCCGGGCCCCGGTGACCGAGCAGGGGCACCTCGCCGCCGGGTCCGGCGAGCGCGGCGATCCCGGCCCAGTCGGCGGGCCCGGGCTCATCGGGGAGGGCCAGCCAGGGCGAGACCTCGACCGGGTACCGGAGCACCCGCCCGTGCCGCTCGGCGAAGTGGGCGTGCGGGCCGGTGAGGGAGGCGCGGGCGGCGTTGTCGAGCGGGTGCGGGACCGTCGTCCCGGCGGGGCCGGGGGCCGCGCCGGCCGGGGTGTCGGCCTCCCGGCCGTCGTACCGCGTGGAGACGTACGCCTCGGGCATCCTCGGGTCCTCGTTTCGCTCGCCCTGCACCGGCGCGGCGGCGCGTCGGCACTTGTCCCCAAGTGCGGCGGCGGGGCGGCTATTCCCGAGGGGGTCCGGAGTGTGGCCGAGGTCGCGCGCCGGGGCACTGACCAGGGGCGGGGCGCCCGCGGCGGGAGCGTACGGTTGAGCCATGAACGTCACCCGAGGCTTCACGGGCCGTCGGCGCGTCTCCCGTCCCGGACTGCCTCCCGGGCAGTACGACGCGGGCGACGACTGGCCCGTCCTGTCCGCCGAGGTCACCCCCGACCTCACGCCCGCCCACTGGTCCTTCCGCGTCGACGGCCTGGTGGAGCGCCCGCACACCTGGAACTGGGACGAGGCGCACGCCCTGCCCGGCTCGGCGTACGAGGGTGACATCCACTGTGTGACCGGCTGGTCCAAGTTCGGTGTGCGCTTCGGCGGGGTCTCGCTGGACGCGTTCCTCGCCGTGGTGGGGCCACATGTGTCCGCCACCCATGTACTGGCCCGCTCGCACACCGGGTACACCGCCAACCTCCCGCTGACCGACCTCACCGGCGGCCGGGCCTGGATCGCCTGGGACCAGGCCGGTGTCCCGCTGGCCCCGGAGCACGGCGGTCCCGCCCGCCTGATCGTGCCGCATCTGTACTTCTGGAAGAGCGTGAAGTGGATCGCCGGCCTCACCCTGCTCGACCATGACGAGCCGGGCTTCTGGGAGGCCAACGGGTATCACGAGCGGGGCAACCCGTGGGAGGAACAGCGGTACAGCGGTGACTGAGCAGACGCACGGGACGCCGCGGACGCCCTCCGCTCCCCCGGCCCGCTTCGCGGTGCCCGGCCGTATCGCGGTGAGCGAGCAGGTGGCGGCCGCGTGGCAGACGGCCACCCTGACCGAGGTGCGGCGGGAGACGCCGTACGCGTCGACGTTCCGGCTGGCGGTGCCTCGGTGGGCGGGGCACCTGCCGGGCCAGCACCTGATGCTGCGGCTGACCGCCGAGGACGGATACGTGGCCCAGCGCCACTACTCCATCGCCTCCGCGCCGGACGAGTCCGGGTACATCGAGCTGACTCTGGACCGGGTGCCGGACGGCGAGGTCTCGGGCTGGTTCCACACGGTGGCGCGGCCCGGTGACTCCATCGAGGTGCGCGGGCCGCTGAGCGGCTTCTTCGCCTGGCCGGGCGACCGTCCGGCGCTGCTGCTGGGGGCCGGTTCCGGGATCGTCCCGCTGATGTCGATGGTCCGCCACCACCGCGCCCGGGGCCTGTCGGTGCCGCTGCGGATGCTGGTGTCGGCGCGCGGTCCGGAGGAACTGATCTACGCCGGGGAACTGGGCGCGGAGACCACGGCCGTGTTCACCCGGAGTGCTCCGACGGGTGTGCCGGTGGGACGTATGTCGGCCGCACATGTGGCGCCGCTCCTGGCCGAGCAGCCCCCCGGTGGGTGGGAAGCCTATGTGTGCGGTTCCAACGGTTTCGCCGAGCACGCCTCCCGTCTCCTCGTGGCGGCCGGTCAGGCGGTGGACCGTATCCGCATCGAGCGCTTCGGCTGAGCCGCCGACAGCTCGCGGGGCGCGGGATGCGCGAAGGGCTGCCGGGCTGGGTATCGGACGGGTGTGGACATGCGTACCCGGTCGCACCGCCCGCGTCGGCGGCACAATCCGCTGCGGCGGCGGTCGGACGTGGTGGAGGCCTGGGTGGTGGTGACCGTCGCCGTCCTGCTCTGCGTGGCCGCGCCGCTGACGGGGATGGTGGCCGGGCTGGTCACCTACGACCGCGCGCGGACGCACGCGGAGGAACAGCGGGCCGAGCGAGAGCCGGTACGGGCCGTGGTCGCCGGCCGTCCCGCGTCGCGGCCCACCGTGCACGGCGATCGCGGCCACGGTTACCGGGCCGAGGTCCGCTGGACGGAGCCGGGCCGGCGGACGCGTACCGCCGTCGCCGACGTGCGGGCCGGGACGCGGGCCGGGGACACGGTCACCGTGTGGTTCGACAGCCGGGGCCGGATGGTGGCGCCGCCGCCGAACGACGTGGCGGTCTGGCAGCACACGGTCGGAGTCGGACTGGGCGTGGCGGGGGGCACTGCCGCGATCGTGCTCCTGGCACGTGCGGTGGAGCGCCGGATCGCGCTGCGGCACCGGTTGGCCGAGTGGGAGCGGGCCTGGGCGCGCACCGGCCCGGCCTGGACGCGACGGCGCGCGTGAGCGCCGCCGTACCCGCTACCCGCGCCGCGCCGTCACCAGCCGGGCGCGGGGGCTGCCGTCGGCACGCAGACCGAACTCCGGAAGGGGCTGGAGCTCCACGGTGAACCCGGCCGACCCCAGTTCCCGGCGCACGTCGCCGAGGCGGAACGCGCGGTAGTACATGACGAACGGCGGTCGCCACACGGCGTTGCGCACCCGCATCACCGCGTCGAAGCCGAACAGCGTCCAGTAGGCGGGGCTGGACGGCCGGGGCGGCGCCAGGACCGGAAAGGCGAACCGTCCGCCCGGCCGCAGTGCCGAGTGGACCTGGGCGAAGAGGCCGGGCAGTTCACGGGGCAGGAAGTGCCCGAACGCGCCGAAGCTGACGACCAGGTCGAAGGCGGCCGTGAAGGGCAGCGCGCGAGCGTCGGCGCGCACCAGGGCGACGTCCTCCCCCAGCCCGCGCCGGGCCACCTCGAGCATCCCGGCGCTGAAGTCCACGCCGGTGACACTCCGGCGGCACAACCCGCCCAGCACCGCGAGGCCGGCCCCGGTGCCGCAGCACAGGTCGAGCCCGTCCTCGAAGGGCCCCGACGGCACGAGCGCCTTCGCCACCGCGTCCAGCAC
>NZ_MUNH01000518.1:0-2276 GCF_002154615.1 Streptomyces recifensis | reverse complement strand
GGTCCACGTGGACCCCCAGGCGTACGTCGCCCATCACGGCGAGGTGCGCAACAAGCTGTCCACCGCGCTGGGCTGGCGCGACATGGTGGGGCGCGGCTCCGGCGAGGCGTTCCAGCTGGAGCTGAGCGGCCACGGCACGGTGTACGTCCAGGCGTCGGAGGAGAAGCTGTGAGCGGTTACGCGAGCGCGGGCGGGCCGGTGGTCTTCGACCCGGTGACGCTCCCCGCCGACGACAACGTGAACCCGTACACCTTCTGCGTGGAGCTCAAGGGGAGCCAGTGGTTCCTGCAGAAGGGGAAGATGATCGCCTACTACGGGTCGATCGACTTCAACGGCATCGGGCACGGCCGGCTGGACCGGCTGGTGCGCACTTCCTTCCATTCGCCACTGCACGCGAGCGACTGGGTGGTGGCGGAGGGCTCGGGCAAGATGCTGCTCGCGGACCGGGCCTTCGACGTGAATTCGTACGACCTGGATCAGGGCAACCTGACCGTTCGCGCGGGCAACTTGATCGCTTTTCAGCCAAGCTTGGCACTCAAACAGTCGATCGTGCCGGGCTTTCTGACGCTCATCGGAACCGGAAAGTTCGTCGCCGCCTCCAACGGCCCGGTGGTCTTCATGGAACCGCCGATCCGGGTGGACCCGCAGGCGCTGGTCGGCTGGGCCGACTGCCCCTCCCCCTGCCATCACTACGACCACGCCTACCTCACCGGCGTGATGGGCGGTCTACGTGCGATGACAGGGATCGGCGGGGCTTCCGGGGAGGAGCACCAGTTCGAGTTCACGGGCGCGGGGACCGTGCTGCTCCAGTCCAGCGAGACGCTGATGGCCGAGCCGTCCACGGGTGCTGTTCCGTCCGAGCCGGGGGTACCCGGAGGGGGCGCAGCGGGGCCGATGGGACCCGGAACGGGGGCTTCCGGGGTACCGCGCCTTCCCGGACAGCTGGGAGACCTCCAGCGTCGCTTCGGGCTGTGAGCGGTAGTCTGCGGAGTGTGACGTCGAACGCGTGCGCACAGTCACATCACCCAGAGTAGTTCGCCATTCAACTTCTTAGGTAGACTTCATTCATGGAGACCGAGACGGCCACGCACTGGCTGACCGATGCGGAGCAGTGCGCCTGGCGCACCCACCTGGAGGTCAACAGGCTGTTGACGTACCAGCTAGAGAAGGATCTACAGCCGTTCGGCCTGACGATGAACGACTACGAGATCCTCGTCAATCTTTCCGAGTCGGAAGACATGCGGATGCGGATGAGCGACCTGGCGGGCGCGACCATGCAGTCCAAGAGCCGCCTCTCGCATCAGATCACGCGCATGGAGAACGCGGACCTGGTCCGCCGGGAGAACTGCGAGTCGGACCGGCGCGGCCTCTTCGCCGTCCTGACCGAGCACGGGCTGGAGACGATGCGGAAGGTGGCCCCGCACCACGTGGCCTCCGTCCGCCGCCACTTCATCGACCTCCTCTCCCCCGACGCGCTCCAGGACCTCGACAAGTCCCTGAAGCCCATCGCGGAACACCTCAGAGACCAGCGCGGCCGCCCGTAGCCGTTCGGCTCCACGGGCAACCGGCCGTACCGCGCCCGCCGAGCGGCAACCCCGTGCCGGGCACGGTACGAGCCCGTGCCTCGGCCACCCCTGAGGCAGGACGCCCCGCCCACCCGACGCACCGCCCCGGTGCGAGGGAGGGTGGGGCGCTCGGCTGCCCGGGGGCCCGCACAGGCCCCCGGCTCACGCCCGCGCGGGCTCCGTCCGGCTCCCACCCGCCAGGGCCACCCCGGCGGAGGCCAGCGCGGTGGCTCCGGTCAGGGCGAAGCAGAGGGGCAGCGGGAGATGGCCGAGGAGGGCGCCGGTGGTCAGGCCGCCGGCCGAACTTCCGGCGTTGACCGCCATGTTCACCCAGGCCCCGGCGCGGGTGCGGTCGCTCGCGGGGGCCGACTCGTCCGCCAGCAGGTAGGCCGTGGTGAGCGCCGGGGCGATGAAGGCACCCGCGCAGGTCATGGCCACCGCGAGCGTGAGGACGCCGGGCGCCAGTCCCGCCGCCGCGAGCGTCAGGCCCAGGGCCACCGCGAAACCGGCGAGACGGGACCGGGCGGGGCAGCGCCAGTCGATCGCCCCGTTGGCCAGGCCGCCCAGCGCGCTGCCCGCCGAGAGGGCGCCCAGCGCCCAGGGGACGAGGTCGGTGTCGCCCGAGTCCCGGCCGACATGGGCCAGCACCAGCAGCTCCACCCCGCTGATCGCGAGCCCCGTGCCCGCCGCCACCACGACCGGCGCCGCCAG
>NZ_MUNH01000517.1:0-1038 GCF_002154615.1 Streptomyces recifensis | reverse complement strand
GGGCCAGCGGGGTGGAGAGGTTGGCCTCGGTGGGGAGCAGGGGGGTCAACTCGGTGCGTTCGGTCGCTGGGAGGTGGGCGGACAGAGCCAGTAGGACGGTACGGGTGACCGCCTCCGCTTCTGCCTCGGTGCGGTACTGGCCCACCTCACGGACCGCTTCCGTGAAGGATCTCGGCTGCATGGTCGTCACGGTCATCGTGGGGGCTCCTCTTCCGGGACGTCGGGACAGCGAAGCTCGGATGCCCCGTGATCGCCGGGGCATGGCGGAGGTTTTCGGCCACTTCGGTGGAGGGCGACCCGGTCGGTGGATGCTGCGTGGCGCGCGTTAGCCTCGGCGGCAGGCATGCCGAACACGGCATTCGGGACGACAGGAGACAAGTCATGGCCAAGGTTCCTGGCGCGGTGGTCGCCGCCACCGGGCTCGTCGGTGGGTACGGCGTCGCTCGCTGGACCAAGAAGCGGCCGCTCGGCGGGGTCGTGCTGGCCGCCGCCGGAGCCGTTGCCGCCCGCGAGTGGAACGCCCGGGCCGGGGCTCCTACGGCCGCCGCGCTGACCGGTGCGTACGTGGCCGGCTTCGCCGGCTCCCACCCCCTCGCCAAGAAGGTCGGCGCCTGGCCGTCCGTCCTCGGCGTGGCCGGCGCCGTCGCCCTCGCCTCCTGGGCCTTCGCGGACCGCCGAAGCTGAACACCGGGGCGCCGGCGCTGCCACCCCGCTGAGACCGGGCCCACCGGCGGGGCTGAACCCCGCCCGACTGGCGCCGTGCGCTCGCCAACCTGCCGGGGGGCCGGCGCTGGCGCCCTGGTCCGACCTGGCCGACCTCCGGCGATGAACGCCACGGGACCGGCGCCGCCACCCCGCGCTGCCCTCGCCGGCCGCCAGGGCCGACGCCAAGAGCCCGGTGCGCTCGCCCAGGCGCTTGCCGGTCTCCGGAGCTGAACCGGGCGTAGCCTCCTCGGACCCGGCCCGCATCAAGCCGCAGGGGCCGCCCGGCATCCCCGGACGGCCCCGACCTCACAGAACTCAGCCCCCTACGCCACC
>NZ_MUNH01000516.1:0-1940 GCF_002154615.1 Streptomyces recifensis | reverse complement strand
GTACCTGGGCTTCTCGCTGACTCATGAACCCATTCTTCCGCGCCAGGGGCGTTACGGCAGCGTCTGTTTTCAAGTGATCCGCGGGAACGGACGCGCCACCCTCGGCCCCCTCGGGCCGCGGCTGAAAGTGGGGGGCCACGGGTTCCATCGCCCGAGGGTCGCAAGCCGTTCTGAATCAAGGGTTACGGGCACATGACGTCCGGGAAATCGGGGGGCGGCCCGCAGGGACCGCCCCCGTCGGTCAGCCGGTACGGCGGCGCAGCACCACGAAGGAGGCGGCGGTGAGCAGCGCGGTCACGACCAGCAGCAGGGCGGTGGTGGTGAGCTGGAGCGGCCAGTAGTGGGAGGCGGGGTGGAAGGTGGTGTAGAAACCGGTGCCACCGTGCTGCTCGTAGATCCGCAGGCAGTCGTCCATGCTGGTCGCCCGGCACTCCGGGGTGGGGATGTGCGCTCCGGTGCGGGTGACCAGGCCGTGGGAGAGCTCGACGCCGGTGTAGAGGCCGGGGTAGCCCTCCCGGAACGGTCCCACCTCGGTCACCGGCGTCCGGAAGTGGGGCATGAGCCAGTGGGCGCCGCCGAGCAGCAGCACCGAGGCGGCCACACTGACGCCGAGGGCGGGCAGGGTGCGGCGGACCAGCAGGCCGGTCAGCGTGCCCACGGCGAGGGCGGTCAGGCAGGCGGCGACGATCGTGGGGCCGTTCGCATGGAAGGTGAAGGGGAGCCACCACGTGGGGCGGTCACCCGTGCGCTCCTCGGGCGCCTCCCAGGCGAACCGGTGCAGGGCCACCAGCAGGCTCGCGCCCACCGTGAGCACCACCGCGGGCAGCGTCAGCCGGACCGCCAGCCAGCGCACCGGACTGACGCCCTGGGTCCAGGCCATCAGCGCCGTGCCCGACTCCAGCTCCCGCGCGGTCAGCGTGGCGCCCGCCCACGCGGCCACGACGAAGGGCAGGAGGATCAGGGCGTAGGTCAGGAACTCGTAGGTGGCGGCGTAAGAGCCCGTGTCGACGACGCACCTGCTGAGCCGACGGCAGGCTTCCAGCTGGTGCCAGGCGCGGTCCGAATCGTCCGCGAGGGGGCCCGCCGCCCACAGCAGCAGCCCGCTGATCGCCACCACCAGGGTGACCCAGACAGCCAGCGCCCACCGGTGCAGAAGAAACGTCCAGCGGGCCTGACGCGGGTGGGCGGGGGCTGCTGTGACGGAAAGGGTGCTCACGCGGCGTACTCCTCGGTCAAGGTGAGCGCGGGCGCGCCCGGGCTCCGCAGGTGGGCGAGGACCAGGTCCTCCAAGGTGGGCGCCTCGGTGCGCCAGTCGCCCGACAGCGGCCCGGCCGGCCGGATCAGCGCGGAGAGCTGGCGACCGGTGGTACGGGACTCGACCACCGTGTGCCCGGTCAGACCGTCGGTCCCGGCGGAACCCGCGACCCGGAGGTGGGCGGCGAGCAGGTCGTCGATGTCCCCGGCCAGCCGCACCCGGCCGGAGCCGACGAGCAGCAGGTGGTCGCAGGACTCCTCCACCTCGGCGACGACGTGGGAGGACATCGCGATGGTGGTGCCGTGCTCGGCGGCCGTGCCCATCAGCACGCCCATGAGGTCGTGCCGGGCGAGGGGGTCGAGGTCGGCCATCGGTTCGTCCAGCAGCAGCAGTTCGGGCCGCTTGCCCAGCGCGAGGGCGAGCGCGACGCGGGTGCGCTGACCGCCGGAGAGGGACCGTATCCGGGCACCGGGGTCGAGGTCGCCCCCGGCGACGATCCGGTCCGCACCGGCCGCGTCCCAGCGGCCGGGGTTGAGGTCGGCGCCCATGCGCAGTGTCTCCGCGACCGTGAGCTGCGGATACAATGGTTTGGCCTGCGCGACGTAGCCCACCCGGGGCCGGGCCTCGGCCGGGGAGGTGCCCAGGACCCGCAACCCGCCCTCGCTGGGCGCCAGGAGGCCGGCCG
>NZ_MUNH01000515.1:0-2755 GCF_002154615.1 Streptomyces recifensis | reverse complement strand
GTGAGCCGGAGCGCCTGCGCAGCCCCCGGCCTGGAGCCCGCGCAGGCGCTCCGGCTCACGCTGGAGCGGGTCGGCGCGCTGGAGGCGCAGTGGCGGCTCGGCGGGGACAGCGCGCTGCTCCAGGGCGCGGTCGGCATGCTGGAGGCGTTCGCCGACATCTGGCCCGACCGCGGACACCGCCCGCCCGAACTGCCCCTGGCCCACGGCAAGCTCCTGCTCCGCCTGGCCGACGCCACCCCCGACCCGGTACAGGCACGGGGTTACGCGGCCCAGGCGGCCGGCTCGCTCCGTGACGCGCTGGCGGCCGGCGAGGGCGGGGGCCGTGAACCGACGCTGATCCGGCTGGATCTGGTCGACGCCCTCCTCCGCTCCGGCGGTGACCTCGCCGAGGCCCGGGAACGCGTCGACGCCGCGCTCGCCACGACCACCGGACGGGCCCTGCGCGCCCAGCTCCACGTCAGGGCAGGCCGGATCGGGGCCGCCCGGTACGCCGAGACGGGTGATCCACGTGAACTCCGCGACGCGGCGGAGGCGTTCGCCCGCGCGGCCGCCGACACCTCCAGGGAAGCCGCCGACTACCCCGACGTCCTCGCCGAGTGGGGCGAGGTGCTGCTGCGCCGGGCCGACGCCGAGAGCGGGGAGCGCGCCTGGGAGGCCCTCGCCCAGGCGATCCGCGTCCTGCGGGACTGCCGGCGCGAGACCCACACCGGCAGCCCGCACACCGCGCACCGCCTGCTGATGCTGGGCCGCGCCCTGATCCGGCGCTACCGGCTGCGCGGCGACCGGGTGGACCTGCGCGAGGCGGAGCACCTCTTCGGGCTGGCGGCGGCCGAGGCCGACGACCCGCTGCTGGCCGCGCGCTGCTCGCTGGAGCTGGGACAGGCGCAGTACGAGGCGTACCGGAGCCTGGCCCGGCCGACCCGGCTGGACGACGCGGTGGACGCCTTCCGGGCGGCGGCCGAGTCGGCGCGGGAGGCGGAGGCGGCGGCAGAGTCGGACCGCGACCGCCGGATCGCCGTCGAACTGGGCGCGCAGGCGCACCACTGGCGGGGTATGTCCTACGAAGCGGCCACCCGGCCGCGCGCGGCCCGCGACGCGTACCGCGCGGCCCGCGCCGAGTGGGCGCGGCTGCCGGAGGACAGCCTCGGCACCGGCGCCCCGACCGCCGAGGACACCGCCGGCCGGCTCGCCGGACTCGGCTGACCGGCACCGAGACCACCGAGGCACACCACGGGAGGCAGCGATGACGAGCGCGGGGGACGCGACACCCGTACCGGAGCACGGCGAGCCACTGCCGGACCTGCTCACCCTCGACCTGGAGGAACTGCGCACCCTGGACCACCCCGTACTGCGGGAGGTCCTGGACACCCTCACCGAACGGGCGGGGAAACCCGCCGAGATGCTCTGGGGCTTCAACAACTGCCTCTGATCCGGCCGCTCCTGGTCACCCGACGGCGGAATCCGGCAAGTTCCGCCGCCTTGCGTTTGGCGCCGGGCCGCGACCGGGAACGCCCCCGCACACACGGGCGAACGAGCCGCGCCCGCATCGCGGTACGGGGGTACGGGATGTCCGGGACGACCGCCGCCCCGACGCGGGCGCGACCGCGCCCCTTCCGCCAGTTCATCGTCAAGGCGCACGGCCGTTGCAACCTCGCCTGCCGCTACTGCTACCTGTACGAGGGCCCCGACCACACCTGGCGCACCCGTCCCGTCGCCGCTCCCGCCGAGGTGCTCGACCGCACAGCCGACCGCATCGCCCGGCACGCCCGCGACCACGCCCTGACCGCGCTCTCCCTCGTCCTGCACGGCGGCGAACCGCTGCTGGCCGGCGCCGGCACCCTGGCGCGCTTCACCGACACCGTCCGCGCCCGCGTGCCCGAGGGGTGCGCCGTGCACGCCACCGTGCAGACCAACGCCACCCTGCTCACCCATGACCGGGTGGCCCTCCTGGCCCGGCACGGCATCCGCATCGGCATCAGCCTCGACGGCGGGAGCGCCGCCCTCAACCACCGGCGCGTCGACCACGCCGGCCGGCCCTCCTGGCCCGCCGCGGCGCGTGGCGCGCGCCTGGTCGCCGACCACTTCGCCGAGGCGTACGCGGGAGTCCTCACCGTGGTCGACCCCACCACCGATCCCGTCGAGACGTACGAGTCCCTGCTCACCCTGCGCCCGCCCGCGCTCGACCTGCTGCTGCCCCACGGCAACTGGTCGGCCCCGCCCCCGCACGGGGGCGAGTACGGCGACTGGCTGTGCCGCGTCTTCGACCGCTGGTGGTCGGCCGGGCGGCGCGAGACGCGGGTACGGCTCTTCGAGGAGTGCCTCGCCCTGCTGCTCGGCCTGCCCGCCGCCACCGAGTCCCTGGGACTCGCCCCCTTCGACGCCGTCGTCATCGAGACCGACGGCTCCATCGAACAGGTCGACTCGCTGAAGTCGGCGTACGACGGCGCCGCCGAGACCGGGCTCGACGTGTTCCGGCACGACTTCGACCAGG
The DNA here is from genome assembly GCF_002154615.1 of Streptomyces recifensis. Taxonomy (NCBI): domain Bacteria; kingdom Bacillati; phylum Actinomycetota; class Actinomycetes; order Kitasatosporales; family Streptomycetaceae; genus Streptomyces; species Streptomyces recifensis. The sequence goes on along the minus strand of NZ_MUNH01000515.1, from coordinate 264 downwards.
CCCTCGCCCACCCCGGCGTCGCCGCCCGGCAGGCCGGGCTGGCGGGACTGGCCGGGCGCTGCCGGGCCTGCCCGCTGGTCCCGGTGTGCGGGGGCGGCCACTACGCGCACCGCTACCGCGCCGGGCACGGCTTCGACAACCCGTCGGTGTACTGCGCCGACCTGCAGCGCTTCATCCGGCACGTGGCGGCGCGGCTCGCCGAGGAAGGAGGCACCCCGTGACGGCACCGCTGGACCGCGCCCTCGCCGAACTCAGCCGCACCGG
>NZ_MUNH01000050.1:0-18200 GCF_002154615.1 Streptomyces recifensis | reverse complement strand
CCGCCTTCTCATCCTCCATCCCCGCGTAGCGGGAGAACTCCAAGGGCTCGCCGAAGCGGATGGTGATCGGGTGCAGCCTGGGGATCCTGCGGCCCGGCGGCTGGGCCTCGAACGTGCCGATCATGGCGCAGGGCACGACCGGCGCCCCGGCCTTCAGGGCCATCACCGCGACCCCGACCTTCCCCTTGTACAGGCGCCCGTCGTGCGAGCGCGTGCCCTCGGGGTAGATCCCCAGCAGCTCGCCCCGGTCCAGCACCTTCAGTCCCTCACGGACCGCCGCCTGCCCCGCCTCCTTGCCCGAGCGGTCCACGGGGATCTGGCCCGCGCTGCGGAAGAAGAACGCCGTCAGCCTGCCTTTGAGCCCCGGCCCGGTGAAGTACTCCGCCTTGGCGAGGAAGGTGATCCGGCGCCTCAGGATGGCGGGCATCAGGAAGTGGTCGGAGAATGAGAGGTGGTTCCCGGCGATGATCGCCGCGCCCGACTCCGGCACATGGTCCAGGCCCTCGATGCGGGGACGGAAGACCAGTCGGAGCACCGGGCCCAGCAGCACGTATTTCAGCAAGTGGTAGAACAACGGCTCCCCCTCGCTCGCAGCGGCCTGTGCAGACACCTGTTACCGCCGGACACCGGGCTCATGCTCGGCACGCGACGAATTCGCGGAGGCGGCCCTGTCCGGCGGCTCTGTCCACAGGCGGGAACGCGCCGCATCCGCAGCCGTTACATTGGGCGAAATGGTGACAGATCAGCCTGAGAGCGGCTGAACCTGCGAAGAGGAGGGCCCGTCCATGTTGACGGTCGACCTGGCCAGGTACCCCTTGTTCCTGGCCGCCGCAGCGGAACCGGACCAGCTCTTGCCCGCCAGGGAGCAGATGGCCTTCACGCTGGGCTTCCACATCATCCTGGTCCCCTTCGGCGTGGCGCTGACCTCCCTGATGCTCGTCGCCAACTACCGGGGCCTGCGCAAGGGCGACGAGGCCGCTCTGGTGCTGGCCCGCCGCTGGTCCAAGGTGGCCGCCGTGCTCTTCGCGGTCGGTGCCATCACCGGAACGGTCCTGTCCTTCGAACTGGGTCTGCTCTGGCCGGGGCTGATGGGGACCTACGGCGCCGCGTTCGGCTTCCCCTTCGCCATCGAGGGCCTGTTCTTCTTCCTCGAGGCCATCTTCGTGGCCATCTACATCTACGGCTGGGACCGCATGCGCCCGTGGGCCCACTTCTGGTCGGGCGTACCGGTGGCGCTGGCCAGCATCGGGGGAGCGGGCGCCGTCATCGCCGCCAACAGCTGGATGAACCAGCCCGGCGGCATCACCCTGCGGAACGGCAAGGTCACCGACGTCCGGCCGGGCGAGGTCTTCTTCAACAACGCCTTCTGGCTCCAGTTCTGGCACATGCTGCTCGCCGCCTACATCGTGGCCGGATTCGTGGTGGCCAGCGTCTACGCGGTCGGCATGATCCGCGGCCGGCGCGGCCACTACCAGAAGCTCGGCTTCCTGATCAGCTTCATCACCGCCGCCGTCGCCCTGCCGGTGCAGATCTTCGTCGGGGACACCATCGCCCGCCAGGTCTTCGACAGCGAGCCCGCCAAGTTCGCCGCCATCGAGCTGCTGCCCACCACCGGCACCCACGTCCCCGAGACCCTCGGCGGCGTCCTCATCGACGGCGAGGTGCGCTACGGCATCTCGGTGCCCTGGGCGGCCTCCCTCCTGGCCGGATTCAGACCCTCGACCCGTATCCAGGGGCTCGACGCCGTCCCGGCCGGCGTCAGACCCACCACCGCCCAGGTCAACATCGTGCACTGGGCGTTCGACATCATGGTCGGCACCTCCATGCTGATGCTCGCCGTCGCCGCCTGGTTCGTATGGGTGTGGTGGAAGCGCCGGAACACCCTCCAGACCAACCGCTGGTTCCTGGGCGCCGCCTCCCTGTGCGGCATCGTCTCGATCCTCAGCCTGGAGAGCGGCTGGGTGGTCACCGAGGTCGGCCGCCAGCCGTGGATCGTCGTCGGGCTGCTGCGCACCAGAGACGCGGTGACCACCCAGGGCAACCTCTGGCCCACCTTCGCCGGAATCCTGGTGCTCTACGCGGCGGTCGGCACCGGCGCCATCTGGGTCCTGGTCTCGATGAAGCGGCGCTGGCACAAACAGGGCGACGAGAACGTCCCCGTCCCCTACGGCCCCGATGCCGCCCCCGCCTCCCGGCGCGAGCGCTCCGAGGGGAAGGTGCGGTAGATGGCCGAGCTGGTCGCGGCATTCCTCTTCATCGGCGTCGTCGCCTACGCGGTGCTCGGCGGTGCGGACTTCGGCGCGGGCTTCTGGGACCTGCTCGCGGGCGGCGCCAGACGCGGCCGCGAGCCACGCCATCTGATCGACGTGTCCCTCGCCCCCGTCTGGGAGGCCAACCACACCTGGCTGATCTACTGCCTGGTCGTCCTGTGGACCGCCTTCCCTCCCGCCTTCGCCGCCATCACCACCACCCTCTACATCCCCCTGATCCTGGCCCTGCTCGGCATCGTGCTGCGCGGCGCCGGATTCGCCTTCCGCAAGGCCACCGTCCGCACCGAGGAGCAACGCCTGTACGGGGCCGCCTTCGCGCTGTCGTCGGTCCTGACGCCCTACTGCTTCGGCGCCATCGCGGGCGGCCTGGCCTCGGGCCGCGTGCCCACGGGGGGCAACGGCGACGCGATCTCCAGCTGGGTCAACCCCTCCAGCATCCTCGGCGGCATCCTCGCCGTCCTGGCCTGCTCCTACCTCGCGGCCACCTATCTGACCGTGGAGGCGCTGCACCGCGACGACCAGAAGCTCTACCGGTACTTCCGGGACCGGGCGATCGCCGCCGGTGCGGTCACCGGTGCGGTCAGCATCGCCGGCATCTTCGTCCTCCAGGCGGACTCGCCGCGCCTCTTCGACCGCCTCAGCGGTCCGGCGCTGCCCCTGGTGGTCCTCGCGGCCGTCGGCGGCCTGGTCGGACTGGCCCTGCTGTGGGCCAGGCGGACCGTGGGCACCCGGGTGGCGGCGGCGGGCGCGGTCGCGCTGGTCATCGTCGGCTGGGGCGTGGCCCAGACGCCGTACCTCCTGGGCACCCACCTCTCCATCACCGAGGCCGCGGCACCGGACACCACTCTGGCGGTCGTGGTCGGCGTCGCCATCGTCGCGGGCCTGCTGATCGTGCCGTCCCTGGTGCTGCTGTTCCGGCTCAGCAGCCGGGGCGCCGTGAGCGTGGACGACCGGCCCTTTCGGGGCGGCGTGACGGAGGAGGAGCGGGGTAGCGGGGAGGGCATGACCGAGGGAGACGGCAGTGCTGCGGGCACGGCCGGCCGGGGTTCCGCGGCCGCGCTGACCAAGGGCACCCGAGGCACCGGCGTGAAGACCACCCGTACCCCCGCCGTACCGCTCGATCCGGCCACCGTCCGGAGCCGCCCCCGGCGCTGGGTGCCCTACGCCCTCTGCGCCGGGGCCGTCACGGCGACCGCGGTCGCGGGGGCGCGGGCCACGCGGCCGGACGCCCGCTGGTACCGGGAGCTGAACACCCCCGACTGGCAGCCGCCGCCCTGGGCGTTCGGCGCGGTCTGGACCCCGCTGTACGCCTCCGTCGCCGTGGCGGGCGGCCGCGCCCTGAACGCGGCTCGCGGGCCCCAGCGGAAGGCTCTGGCCGGTGAGTTCGCCGCCAACCTCGCCCTGAACGCCGGCTGGAGCAACCTCTTCTTCCGGCTCCGCAGCCCGCTCGCCGGCCTCGCGGGCACCCTGCTGCTGGACGCGAGCAACGTCCGCCTCCTGGCCCGCGTCGCCCGCACGGACCGCAAGGCGGCCGTCGTCCTGCTGCCGTACGTGGCCTGGTGCGCGTACGCCACCTGCCTGAACGCCTCGATCGTCGCCCGCAACCACGAACCCCGGCACCGGGGGCCCGCCAGGAGCTGAGCGGCGAGTCCCGTCGCAGCGGGCGCGAGAGGTGCTCGTAGGATGGCCTGCATGCCCGGCACCGCCCACCAGCGCCCCTCGCGACCGCCCCAGCGGCGTTCGCTCGCGCTGCTCGTGCTGGCGGTGCTGGTGGGGCTGCTCGGCATGCACGCGCTGGCTCCGGTCGGCGGCACCGGGCACCCGGAGCACGCCCACGCCGTCCACGCGGGCGTCGTCGTCGACGCGCCCGGCGACTGCCCGGACGGCCACTGCGGCGGTCACCGGCTCCACCACGCCGACCCGACCTGCGCCTCCGGCGCCGTGAGCAGCGGGCCCGAGCTGCCGAAACCCCTCGCGGGCCCGGCCGGCCCGCCGGAACCGTGCGACGACCCCCGCATCCGTACCGCCACCGCGCCGGACGGCGCCCGCGCACCGCCCTCCCTGGCCGAACTCCAACTCCTGCGGATCTAGAGGCACCCACGACCGCGCACCCATGCGGCGCGGCCGTCCCCACGTGTGCCCGGACCCACTTCCACCAGCAGGAGTTCAAGCATGACCACCACCCACGCGTTCCGCCGCGCCGCGCTCGGCGTCGCCACCGCCTCCGCCGTCGTCCTCCTCGCCGCCTGCGGCGGGGAGAAGCACACCGGAGCCCACGGCGCCCCGGCCGCGTCGGCCACGGCGGGCGTCCACAACGCCGCGGACGTCAGCTTCGCGCAGGGCATGATCCCGCACCACCAGCAGGCCGTGGAGATGGCCCGGCTCGCCCCCGGCCACGCCGCCTCCGCCGAGGTGAAGGCCCTCGCCGCCCGGATCGAGAAGGCGCAGGGCCCCGAGATCCGCACCATGACCGGCTGGCTGAAGTCCTGGGGTGAGGAGCCCCCGATGGCCGGCATGGACCACTCGGGCCACGGCGGCATGACGGGCATGTCCGGGATGATGAGCGCCGACGACATGACCGCGCTGAAGAAGAGCACCGGCGCCGACTTCGACAGGAAGTTCCTGACCCTGATGATCGCCCACCACCAGGGCGCCGTGGAGATGGCGCACACGGAGAAGGCCAAGGGCCGGGACAGCCGGGCCACGAAGACGGCGGACGACGTGATCGCCGCGCAGAGCGCCGAGATCAAGCAGATGAAGGGCCTGCTCGGCCAGAAGTGAGCGAACGGGCGGGGCCGGGGCTTCGAACCCCGGCCCCGCCCGCACCCGCTCAGCCGGCCTGCCCCAGCACCTTCTCCAGCGTCCCCAGCGCGGAGCGCAGCTCGTCCGCCGTCACCGTGAGCGGGGGAGCCAGCCGGATCGTGGAGCCGTGGGTGTCCTTGACCAGGATGCCCTCGCGCATCAGCCGCTCGCTGATCTCCCGGCCGGTGCCCAGCGCCGGGTCCACGTCCACACCCGCCCACAGACCCCGCGCCCGGAACCCGGTCACCCCGTGCCCCTCCAGCGCCTGAAGCCCCTCGCGCAGCACCAGCCCCAGCTCGTCGGCCCGGCGCTGGAACTCACCCGTCTCCAGCAGCTCGACCACCGCCGTGCCGACCGCGGCCGCCAGCGGGTTGCCGCCGAAGGTGGAGCCGTGCTCCCCCGGACCCAGGACACCCATCACCTCGCGCCGCGCCACCACCGCCGAGACCGGCACGATGCCGCCGCCCAGCGCCTTGCCCAGCAGCAGCACGTCCGGCACGACCGACTCGTGCTCGACGGCCAGGGTGCGCCCGGTGCGGCCGAGCCCGGACTGGATCTCGTCCGCGATGAACAGACACCCCTTGCGCCGGGTCAGCTCCCGGACACCGGTGAGATAGCCCGCGTCCGGGATGATCACCCCGGCCTCGCCCTGGATGGGCTCGATCAGCACGGCGGCCGTGGTCTCGTCGACCGCCTCCTCCAGCGCGGCCAGGTCGTTGTACGGCACGATCCTGAAACCGGGCGTGAAGGGGCCGAAGCCCGCCCGCGCCGACTCGTCCGTGGAGAAGCTGACGATGGTCGTCGTACGGCCGTGGAAGTTGTCCGCGGCGACCACGATCGTGGCCTGCCCGTCGGGCACGCCCTTCACGTCGTACGCCCACTTGCGGGCCACCTTGATGCCGCTCTCCACCGCCTCGGCGCCGGTGTTCATCGGCAGCACCATGTCCAGACCGGTCAGCGCGGCGAGCCGCTCGGCGAACTCCGCCAGCCGGTCGTTGTGGAAGGCGCGGGAGGTCAGGGTGAGCCGGTCGAGCTGGTCGTGCGCGGCCTGGATCAGCGCCGGGTGGCGGTGGCCGAAGTTGAGGGCCGAGTAGCCGGCCAGCATGTCGAGGTACCGGCGGCCCTCGACGTCCTCCACCCAGGCGCCCTCGGCCCGTGCCACGACGACGGGCAGCGGGTGGTAGTTGTGCGCGAGCACCGGCTCCTCCGCCCGGATCAGGTCGGCGGACGTGCGCGCGTGCGCGGGTGCGGTCATGAGCGGATCTCCTGAGTGCAGCACTTGATGCCGCCGCCTGCCTTGTGCAGCTCCGACAGATCGACGGGCACGGGGTCGTAGCCATGCGTCGCCAGGCGCTCGGCGAGCACCTCGGCCTGGGGGGCGATGAAGACGTGCCGGCCGTCGGACACGGAGTTCAGGCCGAAGGCCATCGCGTCGTCACGGGTGGCGAGCACCGCGTCCGGGTACAGCCGCTGGAGCACCTCGCGGCTGCCCGCCGAGAAGGCTTCCGGGTAGTAGGCGATGTTGTCGTCGTCCAGCACGAACAGCGCCGTGTCCAGGTGGTAGAAGTACGGGTCCACCAGGGTCAGGGTGATCACCGGGTGACCGAAGAACTCCTGCGCCTCCCGGTGGGCGTCACGGGTGGTGCGGAACCCGGTGCCCGCCAGCACGTACCGGCCGGTCCACACCAGGTCGCCCTCGCCCTCGGTCACCGCCAGCGGGCGGTACACGTCGTACCCCGCCGTCTTGAACCAGGAGTCGTAGTGCAGCGACTCCGGGCGGCGCTCCGGGGCGTGGAACAGCGAGCCGAAGACGCGTCCGCCGACCACGAAGGCGGCGTTGGCCGCGAAGACCATGTCGGGCAGGCCCGGCACCGGGTCGACGGCGTCCACGGTGTGCCCGTGGGCGCGGTAGGCGTCGATCAGCGCCTGCCACTGGGACTGGGCGAGGTCGACGTCGACGGGGGTGTCGGGACGCATCCAGGGGTTGATCGCGTACTGCACGGTGAAGTGCCTGGGTTCGCAGACCAGAAAGCGCCGGGGGCGCTGCACACGGGTTTCGGCCACAGAGGGTTTCCTCCGCTTTCCAGTGTGTTACTCACGGGGGTGACACCACGGTAGAAACTCCGGCCGAGGCCCGACAAGCGACGAAAGCTGCGTGATCGCGCAGGATCGCTGCGCATCCACCGGGAGGGACGCACGACACCTGCGCGTTCGACGGGTTTGACCGCCGATCACTCGGGAGCGGCCTGGGTGGCGCCCGCCTCGGGGCTTTCCGGGAGGAGGTGGGACAGCACCATCACGCTGATCGTCTTCCGGATGAAGGGCTCGGCGCGGATGCGCTCCAGCACCTCCTCGAAGTGCTCCACGTCCCGTGCCCGTACGTGCAGCAGGGCGTCCGCGCCCCCTGTCACCGTCATCGCCGCCGTGATCTCCGGATGGTTGCTGACCACCTCCGCGAGCCGCCGGGGCGGGGCGGCGCCCTCGCAGTAGACCTCGACGTACGCCTCCGTGCGCCAGCCGAGCGCGGAGGGCTTCACGGTCGCGGTGAACCCGGTGATCACCCCGGTCTCGCGCAGCCGGTCGACGCGCCGCTTGACCGCCGTGGCCGACAGCCCGACGGCGGCGCCGATCTCGGCGAAGCTGCTGCGGGCGTTCGCCATCAGAGCGGTGACGATCTTGCGGTCGAGGTCGTCGAAGGACGCGGCCCTGCTGTTCACGCGGCCACTGTAGTCACGACTGCGTGATGGCCAGCGCCACCGTCAGCAGCCCCAGCACCACCCAGCCGAACCACAGCCAGCCGTTGCCGCCGAGCGCGACCGTGTACGCCGTGACGACGACCAGACCGCCCACGGTCAGCGCCCCCATCGCCCTGGTGGAACCGTCCGCCTTGCTGGAACCTCGCATGGAACCGGGCATCGCGGCACCCTCCTCGTGGTCCGTCCACCACCATCGTGCCCCGGTTCCGCCGCCACCGGCACTCCGATGGCCGGGCGGATCCGTGCGGGATCAGCCCTCGCGCGCGCGAAGGGAGGCCAGATAGGCGTTGTACGCCTCCAGCTCCTGGTCGCCGTTCCGGTCCGCCGCCCGGTCCTTGCGGCGGGCCTGCCGCTGCTCGGAGCGGTACCACTGGAACAGCAGCGCGATCAGCACCAGCACCGACGGGATCTCGCTGAACGCCCAGGCGATACCGCCGGCCGCGCCCTGGTCGGAGAGCGCGTCGATGCCGAGCGAGGCGGGCGGGTTCTTGAAGGTCTCCACCATCGGCTCGGAGGCCATCATCAGCGCGATGCCGAAGAAGGCGTGGAACGGCATGCCCGCGAACAGCTCCAGCATCCGCATCAGGTGGTTCGGCCGGTGCGGGCCCGGGTCGACACCGATGATCGGCCAGAAGAACACCACGCCCACCGCCAGGAAGTGCACCATCATGGCGATGTGCCCGGCCTTGGACCCCATCAGGAAGTCGAAGACCGGCGAGAAGTACAGCGCGTACAGGCTGGCGATGAACAGCGGGATCGTGAACGCCGGATGCGTGATGAACCGCATGTACCGGCTGTGCAGCAGCGCGAGCAGCAGCTCGCGCGGGCCGGTGCGGCCCCGCCCCGCCGTGGGCAGCGCCCGGAGCGCCAGCGTCACCGGCGCGCCCAGCAGGATCAGGATCGGCGACAGCATGCTGATCACCATGTGCTGCACCATGTGCACGCTGAACATGACCATGCCGTAGTCGTTCAGCCGGGTGCACATCACGAGGCCGATGGTCAGCACGCCGACCACGTACGACAGGGTGCGCGAGACGGGCCACGCGTCCCCGCGCCGCCGCAGCCGCAGCACACCCCAGCCGTACAGGGCGAGCCCGGCCAGGCAGGCGATCAGGAAGAAGGGGTCCGCCGACCACACGAGCCCCCGTCCCAGCGTGAACGGCGGCAGATCCGGCATCATGCCGTGCCCGCTGTGGTCCATCCGGCGTCTCCTGGTTCGTGGGGGTTGAGCGGTTTCTGTCCGCACTCAGGGTACGGGCGCCTCCGCGCCCGCCCGTGAGCGGGGTCCGCCCGGCCCCGCGAGCCGCTACAGCACGCACTCCGCCTCGGCGTACCGCTCCGCCGGTACCGTCTTCAGGGTGCTGACCGCCTCGGCCAGCGGCACGGTCACGATGTCCGTGCCGCGCAGCGCGGTCATCCGGCCGAACTCCTCCCGGTGCACCGCCTCCACCGCGTGCCAGCCGAAGCGGGTCGCCAGCACCCTGTCGTACGCCGTCGGGGTGCCGCCGCGCTGCACGTGCCCGAGGATCACCGGCCGGGCCTCCTTGCCGAGCCGCTGCTCCAGCTCGACGGAGAGCTGGCGGGCGATCCCGGCGAAGCGCTCGTGGCCGTAGATGTCCCGGCCGCCCTCGTCGAACTCCATGGAACCGGCGCGCGGCTTGGCGCCCTCGGCGGCCACCACGATGGCGAACCGCTTGCCCGCCTCGAACCTGGCGCCGACGCGGCGGGTCAACTCGTCGATGTCGAAGGGCCGTTCGGGGACCACGATGGCGTGCGCGCCGGCCGCCGTGCCCGAGTTCAGCGCTATCCAGCCGGTGTGGCGGCCCATGACCTCCACGATCAGCACCCGCTGGTGGGACTCGGCGGTGGTCTTCAGCCGGTCCAGCGCCTCGGTGGCGACGCCCACGGCCGTGTCGAAGCCGAAGGTGACGTCGGTCGCCGAGATGTCGTTGTCGATGGTCTTGGGCACGCCCACGATGGGCAGCCCGCTGTCCGACAGCAGCCGGGCCGCCTTCAGCGTGCCCTCACCGCCGATCGGGATGATCGCGTCGAGCCCGAGTTCCTCGACATGGCCCTTGACCCGCTCCACCCCGCCGCGCAGATGCTCCGGACGGACGCGTGAGGAGCCGAGGATCGTGCCGCCGCGCGCCAGGATGCCGCTGACGGCGTCCAGGTCGAGCTTCAAGTAGTCGCACTCCAACAGGCCCTTCCAGCCGTCGCGGAAGCCGATGACCTCGTCGCCGTGGTCGACGACGGCTCGGTGCACGACCGACCGGATGACGGCGTTCAGGCCGGGGCAGTCGCCGCCGGAGGTGAGGACACCAATGCGCATAGCCCGAATTACCTTCTCGACGTGGGCCGGGAGGCCGGACCGCATTGTCCGGCGGGTTCCCGGCCACACTACCGGCGGCAGGGGCCCCTCACCCAGCGGGCGTCCGCCTGCTGGACGCACCCGCACAGGTGAGCGGACGACGCGTCAGGCGGGCCCGTGAAAGCTCACGGGCCCGCCTGACGGGTGTACTGATATGGGGTGATACGAGAGATCAGGCCGGCTGCTGCGCCGCCGCGATGCGCTCGTCGCGCAGCGCCTCGTACCAGCGGTCGTCGATCGGCGGCAGCGCGTTCACGTCCAGCGCCAGCTTCAGCAGCAGGTCCGCGATCTGCGGGTTACGGGCCAGCACGGGGCCGTGCATGTAGGTGCCGAACACGGTGCCGTTGTACGCGCCCTCGGTGCCGTCACCGGTGCCGTTGCCCCGGCCCATGGTGACCTGGGCGAAAGCGCGGGCGGTCGGGCCCAGATGGGTGACGCCCTGGTGGTTCTCGAACCCGGTCAGCGGAGGCAGACCGAGGCGCGGGTCGATGTCGCCGAGCACATCGCCCACGCACCGCTCGCCCTCGCCGCGCGTCGACATCACGTCGAGCAGGCCGAGGCCCGGCTCGCGCTGGCCGAGGTCGTTGATGAACTCGTGGCCGAGGATCTGGTAACCGGCGCACACGGAGAACACGATCGCGCCGTTCTCCACCGCACGCTGGAGGTGCCCGTCGCGGCGCAGCCGCTCGGCCGCCAGCCGCTGCGGACGGTCCTCACCGCCGCCGATCAGGTAGATGTCGCCCGAGGTCGGGATCGGCTGGTCGCTGCGCACGTCGAGACGGGCCACGTCCAGGCCGCGCTGACGCGCCCGGCGCTCCACGACGAGGGCGTTGCCCTGGTCGCCGTAGGTGCTCAGCAGGTCGGGATAGATCCACACCAGCCGCAGTTGGTTGTCGCTCATGGGGAGGTGTTCGCCCTTCTGGCTCAGTTGCCGACGCGGCGGCGCAGGTCCTGGAACGCGGTGTAGTTGGCGATGACCTCGATACGGCCCGGCGGGGCCGCGGTGACGGCCTCGTCGAGGTTCTCGCACACCTGGAAGTGCTGGTTCGCCACTTCCAGACGGACGGCGAGGTCCAGCTTCCGGTCACCGATGACGAAGATCGGGTGGCCGGTGAGCCGGGTGTAGTCCACGTCCCACAGCCAGGAGGTGTCGGTGCCGTCCGCCCCGCGCGCGTTCACCGAGAGGATCACCGGGGTGGGCGGCGGGTCGATCAGGGAGAAGGTCTCCAGCCAGCCGGCCGGGTTCTTCGCCAGCAGCAGACGCAGGTCGCGGTTCTGGAACTGGACGACGTCGTAGCGTCCGGCGACCGCCTGCACCTGGTACATCCGCTCCAGCGCCACCTGCGGCGGGACGCCGAACACGGCGGCGACCGCGGCCGAGCTGGCCGCGTTCGCCTTGTTGGCGCGGCCCGGCAGCTGGAGGTGGATCGGCCAGGCCGAGCCGTGCGGGTCGAGGACGTGGTCGCCGGAGAGCGCCCAGGTCGGGTTCGGACGGCGGAAGCCGCACTCGCCGCAGAACCAGTCGTCACCGGGGCGCTGCATCACACCGCCGCAGGACGGGCAGGACCAGGCGTCGTCCTTCCACATCTGGCCGGCCGCGACCCAGACCACGTTCGGGGAGGACGAGGCCGCCCACACCACCAGCGGGTCGTCGCAGTTGGCGACGACGACGGCCTTGGAGCCGGACAGGCCCTCGCGCCAGTTCTCCGCGAGCATCCGGGTCTCGGCCGCGCGGTCCAGCTGGTCGCGGGAGAGGTTCAGCAGCGCGATGCACTTGGGGCTGGTGTCACGTGCCACACCGGCCAGGTACTTCTCGTCGACCTCGATGACACCGAACTTGGCGTCCGAGCCGCCCGCGAGGGCGGAGGTGATACCGGCCGGCATGTTGGCGCCGAGCGCGTTGGACACCACCGGACCGGCGGCGCGCAGGGCCTCCGCGATCAGCCGGGTGGTGGTGGTCTTGCCGTTGGTCGCCGACACCAGGACCACGTCCAGGTGGGTGGCGAGCCGGGCGAGCAGGTCGGGGTCGAGCCGCAGGGCGACCTTTCCGCCGATCACCGACCCGCTGCCGCGCCCCGCGGCGCGCGATGCCGCCGCGACCGCCTTGCCCGCGGTCACGGCCAGCTTGGCCCGCGGCGAGAGCGGGTCCGAGTTGCCTGCCATCAGTCCTCGATCCTCCTTGCGTACGCGCCGCGCCTGGGGCCATCCGGCAGCGTGGTGGGGGCCTCAGCCTATCGAGAACCGTTCGCACACCCGAATCCCGGTCCGCCCGGCCCGCCCTCGCGCGCTCGGCGCGGGCCGAACGAACCGTACCCTTGCCGCCATGCGACACCGCTCGATACCGGGTGCCCACGGGCGCGTCCGGCCTCTCACCCTCCTCGGCGACCCCGTGCTGCACGCACCCTGCGGGGACGTCACCGACTTCGGCCCGGAACTCGAGGCGCTCGTGGCGGACTTGTTCGCCACCATGTACGCCCACGAGGGCGTGGGCCTGGCCGCCAACCAGATCGGCGTCGGTCTGCGGGTGTTCGTGTACGACTGCCCGGACGACGACGAGGTCCGCCACCTGGGCCATGTGGTCAATCCCCGGCTGGTGACCGCCGACGGGCTGGAGTTCGTGGGCCCGGAGGGCTGTCTGTCCCTGCCGGGCCTGGAGGCGGGCACGGAGCGGTACGACCACGCGGTGGTCGAGGGCGTCACGATGACGGGGGAGCCGGTCACCGTCGACGGCACCGGGTTCTTCGCCCGCTGCCTCCAGCACGAGTGCGACCATCTGGCCGGCACGGTCTACGCCGACCGCGTGACGGGCCGCCGCCGGCGCAAGCTCGACCGCCAGGTACGGAAGGCCCCCTGGCACACGGGAGGCCGCTAGAAGCCCGGACCGCCCACCCGGTCACCGGCGGCCGCGAGCCGCCCCCACAGCAAGTCGGCCAGCGAGCGCACCAGTTCGGCCCGCGAGCAGGGGCGCTCGCCCAGCCACCAGTCCCCGGCGGCGTGCATCATGCCGACGATCCCGTGGCCCCAGACCCGCGCCAGCTGCTGGCTGCCCGGACCGAGGTCCACCCGCTCCTCGATGACCTGGGCCAGCTCCTCGCCCATCCGGCGCAGCAGCGGGGCGCTGTGCTTGCCGACGTCGAAGCCGTGGTCGCCGCCCTGGCCGCCCTCGGAGGGGTGCATCAGGAACCGGTACACCTGCGGCCGGGCCTCGATGGCGGCGAGATAGGTGTCGAGTGTGGACTCCACCCGCTCCCGGCGGTCGGCCGGGGCGTCCAGCGCCGCGCGCAGCGAGTCGAGCAGGGCGTCGGTGTGCCGCGTGGCGAGGGCCGCGTAGAGGCCGCCCTTGTCGCCGAAGTGGCGGTAGAGGATCGGCTTGGTGATGCCCGCCTCCGCGGCGATGGCGTTCATCGACGCCTGCGGTCCGTCGCGCAGCACCACCCGGTCGGCGGCCTCCAGCAGTTCCCGCCGTCGTCGGTCGGCGGACCTCTGCTGATCGGTCCGCTGTGTGGTGTCCATGTGGTCTCCCCACCCGTGCTGATTCGGTGACGCCTGCGCAAACTAACACTCACCGCGGGCTCCACATCGAACGGGATACCGAGCCGTCATCTGGAGTTGACTTCACCTACCCGTCGGTAACATAATCTGGTTACCGCTAGTAACACCGTACGCGCCGCCGCTGGAGGGGACATGGCCGAGTTCACCATGGAGCTCAACGACGAACAGAAGGAGGTCCGGGACTGGCTGCACGGCTTCGCCGCCGATGTGATCCGGCCCGCGGCCGCCGAATGGGACGAGCGTGAGGAGACTCCCTGGCCGGTCATCCAGGAGGCCGCCAAGATCGGTGTCTACTCCCTCGACTTCTACGCCCAGCAGTACTTCGACCCCACCGGCCTCGGCATACCGATGGTCATGGAGGAGCTCTTCTGGGGGGACGCGGGCATCGCCCTCTCCATCGTCGGCACCGGCCTCGCGGCCGTGGGCGTCCTCGCCAACGGTACCGAGGAGCAGATCGGCACCTGGATTCCGCAGATGTACGGCGATGTGAACGACGTCAAGGTCGCCGCCTTCTGCTCCTCCGAGCCGGACGCCGGCTCCGACGTGGCCTCCATGCGCACCCGCGCGGTGTACGACGAGGCCAAGGACGAGTGGGTGCTCGACGGCACCAAGACGTGGGCCACCAACGGCGGCATCGCCAACGTTCATGTCGTCGTCGCCGTGGTCGACCCGGAGCTGGGCTCCAAGGGCCACGCCTCCTTCATCGTGCCGCCCGGCACGCCCGGTCTCAGCCAGGGCCAGAAGTTCAAGAAGCACGGGATTCGCGCCTCGCACACCGCCGAGGTCGTCCTGGAGAACGTGCGGGTGCCGGGGTCCTGCCTGCTCGGCGGCAAGGAGAAGCTGGACGAGCGGCTGGCGCGGGCGCGGGAGAAGGCCCGCAGCGGGGGCGAGCGGGTGAAGAACGCGGCGATGGCCACGTTCGAGGCGTCCCGGCCCGCCGTGGGCGCGATGGCCGTGGGTACGGCGCGCGCCGCCTACGAGGTCGCGCTCGAATACGCCACCACGCGTGAGCAGTTCGGGCGGCCCATTGTTGACAACCAGGGAGTCGCCTTCCAGCTCGCCGACATGCGGACGTCCATCGACGCGGCCCGGCTGCTGGTGTGGCGGGCGTCCTGGATGGCGGTCAACGGCAAGCGGTTCACCGCGGCCGAGGGGTCGATGTCGAAGCTGTTCGCCAGCGAGACGGCGAAGAAGGTCACCGGGCAGGCGATTCAGATCCTCGGGGGGAACGGCTACACGCGGGAGTATCCGGTGGAGCGGATGCACCGGGATGCGGCGATCTACACCATCTTCGAGGGGACCAGTGAGATCCAGCGGCTGGTGATCGCCCGTACCCTGGCCGGGGTCCCTATTCGGTAGCCGCCATGAGTGGCGCGGTGATCTGCGGGCCGACCCACCGTTCCGGCCGGTCGCGCAGTTCCCCGCGCCCCTTCAGGCACAGACGCTCACCGGTGTTTCAAGGGTGTGAGCTGGTCTATGTCGTAGCGCTTCCGCAGTTCCTCGATGGCCTCCTGGTCCGGGGGGCCTCCCGCGTCCAGGATCTCCAGGAGTTCCTCGAAGTAGCGCTCGTGGTCCGGTGGGGGAGAGGCCTGGAAGAACATGCGGGCCGGGGTGTCGGTGGGGTTGGCGAAGGCGTGGGGGCAGCCGGGCGGGACGACGATCACCGTGCCCGGTGTCGCCCGGACCACCCTGGTGCCCGAACTCGACTCCCACTTCTGCCAGTTGTCGGGGGTGCGGATGCGGGGCTCGAAGGCGAGGACGTCGAGTTCTCCCTCCAGGACGTAGAACAGCTCCTCGCTGCGCGTGTGCACATGGGCGCCCACGTCGAAACCCGGCGGGACCTCCACCTCGAAGGTGGAGGCCGTCCGCGAGTGGGTGCCGGTGACCTTGAACGTGACCCGCTGGGCGGCCGTCGCCACGACCCGGCCGTGTCCCGGCGGTACGAGCAGTCCCTCGGTCGTCGTCATGACCGGCTCACCAGGTCACCGGCAGGGACTCGGGTCCCCGGATCAACGCGCCCTTGCGGAAGGGCACTTCCTCCGGCGGTACCGCGAGCTTCAGCCCGGGCACCTGGTCCAGCAGGACGTCGACCAGCAGCTCGGACTCCAGCCGGGCGAGCATCCCGCCCGGGCAGTAGTGCGGGCCGAAGCCGAACGCCAGATGCGGGTTGGGGCTGCGGTCCACGTCGATGGTGTCCGGGTCGGGGAACACCTCCGGGTCCCGGTTGGCGGCCAGGTAGGAGGTGTAGACCGCGTCGCCCGCACGGATGCGGACGCCCCTGATCTCCACGTCCTCCAGGGCGACCCGGGAGAGACCGACCGCGTTGCGGTGCGGTATGTACCGCAGCAGCTCGTCGATCGCCCTCGGCCGGACCTCCCGGTCCGAGCGCAGCCGCTCCACCAACTCCGGCCGGGTCAGCAGCAGATAGAACATCTGCCCGCTGTTGTTGGTGACCGCCTCGCCGCCGATCTGGAGCAGCACGGCGAGGCCGACCGCCTCCACCAGCGTGATCTCGTCCTGGTCCACGGCCTCGCTCAGCAGCGAGCAGACCGAGCCCTCGGGACCGCGCGCGCCGTGCCCCATGAAGTCGGTGAAGTAGGCGCTCATCTCGCGCTTGGCCCGCTCGCTGACCTCCTTGCCGTGCGCGGAGGACAGGATGAGCTGGGTCCAGTCGTGCATGGAGTGCCGGTCGGCGGCGGGTACGCCCATCAGCTCGCAGATCACCGCGATGGGGAACGGGCTGAGCACCGCGCTGGTCAGGTCGGCCGGCGGCCCGTCCTGGAGGAGTTCGTCCACCAGCTCCTCCAGCATGGCCCGCGACCGCTCCCGGACCCGTTCCACGCCCTTGGCGGTGAACGCGGCGGCCACCGAGCGGCGCAGCCGGGTGTGGTCCGGCGGGTCGAGGAAGCCGACCGCACCCCGGTCGGGGATGAAGTGCGGGGCGAGCCGCGTGACCTGCTGGTCCATCACGGCTTCCCGGCCGAAGCGGGGGTCGTTGGTCACCTTGCGTACGTCGTCGTACCGGGTGACCAGCCACGCCCAGCCCTCGCCGTTGGGCAGCTGGACGCGGGTGACCGGGCCCTCGTTCATCAGCTCGGTCAGCACCGGGTCGAAGTCGGTGCCCGCCAGGTCGGCGGCCGGCCACTGCCGGATCGGAGGCGGGGTGCCGGTGAGCGTCTCGTCGGTCATGGCGCCCCTCCTATTCCCGGCCGACCCAGCGGCCGACGGTCATCTCGGCGGTGATGCCGGGCCCGAACCCGGCCAGCAGCCCGCGCGCCCGGTGCTCGGCACCGCCGTCGTCGAAGAGCCGGCGCAGCGCGTCCAGCACGACGGCGCTGGCGATGTTGCCGTACTCGGTGAGCGTGGCCCGGCTGAACCGGAACGCGTGCGGCTCGACCTTCAGGAACTTGCTGAGGTCGTCGAGTATGCGGGGGCCGCCGGCGTGGATGATGTAGAAGTCCAGGTCGGAGGCGTTCCAGCCGTGGGTGCCCGCGAGTTCCTGGAGCGCCGGGGCCAGCGGCTCCATCGTGGTCGGCACCCGCTTGTCCAGCAGGAAGTGGAACCCGGTGTCCCGCACGTCGTACGAGATCCAGTCCTCGGTCTTCGGGATCAGGTACGAGCCGTTGCGCTCGAGCTGCACACCGGTGCCGCCCCGGCCGCGCACCACGGCCGCCGCGATGCCGTCGCCGAACAGGCCGTTGGAGAGCAGGGAGCCGACGCCGAGGTCGGTGGGCTGGTAGCACAGCGAGCAGAACTCACAGGCCACGATGAGGGCGTTGGCCTCCGGGTAGGCCGAGCAGAAGTCGTGCGCCCGGTTGATGGCCGCACCGCCGGCCGCACAGCCCAACTGGGCGATGGGCAGCTGCCGGGTGGTGCTGGAGAAGTCCATCTCGTTGATCAGCCACGCGGTGAGCGACGGCATCATGAAGCCGGTGCACGACACGTAGACGATGACATCGATGTCGGAGGTGAGGAGTTCGGCCGAGTCGAGCGCCTCCTGGATCACCGCGGGAACCCGGGCCTTGGCCTCGGACTCGTACAGCTTGTTGCGCTGCTCGAAGCCCGGGTGCTTCAGGGTCTCCTCGATGGGCTGCACGATGTGCCGGGTGCGCACTCCGGTGTTCTCGATCAGACGGAGGGCCAGCGGGAGCTGCGGGTTGTCCGCGTGGTGCGTGCGGGCCAGCTCCAGGGTCTCCTCCATGGTGATCACGTGTTCCGGCACGGACACCGAGGGTCTGCACAAAGTCGCCATGAGCGGTCCCTGCTTTCGCCGTCCGGCGGGCCTTCGTCCGCCGGTCAGAAGGTGGTCCACCCACACTCACCCGGAAGGCCGACGATCTCGCGCCGGATTACTCCGAACCGGCGAGAACAGAGAGTAACAACGGGTCGTTTCCGCAGCTCAGGCCCACTGCGACAGGGGCGCGGGGAACTGCGCGACAAGCCACGACG
>NZ_MUNH01000514.1:0-5572 GCF_002154615.1 Streptomyces recifensis | reverse complement strand
CGCGACCTCCTCGCTCACCGTGTCGGTGTGCGCGCCCTCGTCCGGGGCGACCAGGCGGCCCGCGCGGGCGTCGCCGACCTCCGGGTCGACCGGTTCGCCCTCCCCGCCGGGCAGGTCACCCACCCCGTCCCCGGCCGGCGCGGACACGTCCGGCACCTCCTGCTCCAGCCGCTCGTCCAGCGTCTCGCCCTCGTGCTGCTCGGCGGCCGTGGTCCCGTGCTTGTTGACGCCCAGTGGCCGCTCGGGCGGGGAGTACCCCTCGTCGAGGATCTCGTCGTAGTCCCGCTCACCGACCGCGTCCTGAAGATCCAGCGGCGCGGCGTCCTCCTGCTCCTCGTTGCCGCCGGTGGGCTGGTAGGCGTCGTCCGCCATCGGGGTCTCGTCACTCATGGTCGCCTCCTGGCGCTCTCGGTCAAGCGGTCCCGGTCCGCGTTTCCCGGAGGCGGCCGAATAATCCTGCCGACCTGCGAAACCCCTGCTCAGCCCGGCAGAGGCGCCTCCACGCCCGCCGCGTCGACAGCGCCCGCCTGTTGCGCCACCCGTACGGCGAGGTGGCGAGGAGGCCCAGGGACCCGGTACTGAGCCACCCGTCCGCGGCCGTTCACCCGTCCGGATCAATCCGGCCCTCCGCACCGTTACCGCTCCCCGCGCCGGGGCACAGCGGGACCATGGGTAACTACGACAACTCGATCACCGTGGCCGTCCCCGCGGACCGGCTCTTCGACTACCTCGCGGACGTGGAGAACCTCCCGTCCTACCTCCCCCGGCTGACCGCGGTCGAGCCCGAGGGCGGGGACCGGGTCACCGTCACCGCGCACATCGACCCGCCCGGCGAACCGGAGCAGGACGTCACCAGCGAGGCGTGGGTCCATGTGCTGGAGGACGGCAAGAGCCTGGAGTGGGGCGCGCCCGGGCCCGACGACTACCACGGCCGGCTGCACGTGGCCGCGGGCGACGAGGCGGGCAGCTCGCGGCTGACCGTCGAGCTGCACACCGACAACGTCGAGGGCGAGCACGTCAGCCGCGGCCTGGAGGAAGCCCTGCACGGCATCAAGCGCGCCGCCGAGCGGTCCGCCCGCTAACGCGCGGCCCCTCCCTTCCCCGGTGCCGGCAGGAAGCCCGTGCGCTGGAACCAGGTGAGGTAGCGGGCCAGCACCTCGTCGGTCAGGTCGGGCTGGTGGACACCCAGGGTGTCCACCGCCTTGGCCGTCTGGTGGGAGTCGAAGCGCCGCCGGTCCATCGCCTCGTGCCGGGTCTGCGGCTCGTCCCCGAGGAAGAGCTGGGCCGCGTTGTCCGGGTCGGCGGCGACGCGGGCCTGCCACTCCTCGACGGGGACGGTGTTCAGCTCGTGACCGAGCCGGGCGGCCGCCGCGAACACGCGGCCCAGGTCCGGGGCGTCCGGGTTGGTGAAGTGGTAGACCTCGCCGCCGGGCTGCACCGCCCCGGCGAGCGCCACGACCGCCCGGCTGACGTGGTCCACCGGCACCCAGTCGGTCGAACCGTACGGCAGGTCGGGCACGACCCCGGCCTGGAGGCAGCCCTTGATGAGCTGCCACAGCAGATCCCGGTCCTGGCAGGCCCCGGTGGCGGTGTCGCCGCTGATCCGGCCGGGCCGGTGCACGGTGACCGGCAGACCGCGTTCGGCGGCGAGTCCGACCAGGCCCTCCGCGACCCACTTGCTGCGGGCGTACCCGTCGGGCAGGCCGGCCGGCGGCCCGGTCGGGGTGGACTCGGTGATGACGACCGCGTCGGGTCCGGTCGCCGGGGCGAACACGCTCGTGGTCGAGATGTAGTGCATACCCGGTGACGCCGAGTCGGCGAGCAGCCGCAGCAGTTCCTCGGTGCCCGCGACGTTGGGGGCGCGCAGATCCCCGTACCCCGCGGCGAAATTGACGCGGGCGCCGTTGTGCAGGACCGGGCCGAGGCGGCGGACCAGGGCGGTGCGGGCCTCCGGGGTCAGGCCGAGGCCAGGGGAGGCGAGGTCGCCCGGCACCGCGTTGATCAGGGTCTCGTAGCGGGGCTGCCAGAGGCCGTAGTGCTCCAGGTTGGCCCGCAGCCGCTCGGCGGCCCGCTGCGGGTCCTCGGCGCGGACCAGGCAGTCGACGGGGCCGTCGGTGCTCTCGATGAGGTCCCGCAGAAGGAACGCGCCCAGGAACCCGGAGGCCCCGGTGAGCAGCGGGCGCGTGCCGGGACGGGCGCCCCTGCGGCCGGTGGCCGTGATGTCGGGGGCGAGGCGGACCTCGTCGGCGAGGTCGGGCCCGCTGCCGTACCCCTGCTCGCCGGGCGTGCGCTCCAGCAGGCGGGCGACACCCTCCACCGTCGGCGCGGCGAAGAGGTCCCGCAGGGACAGGCGCCGGCCGCGGCGTTCCTCGATGCGCTGGGCGAGGGTGACGGCGAGGAGGGAATGGCCACCGAGGGCGAAGAAGTCGTCGTGGACGCCGACTTCGGATACACCGAGGGTCTCCGCGAACGCCGCGCACAGCTCGCGTTCCAGGTCGGTGCGCGGGGCGGTGCCCTCGCCGGGCGCGGTGCGCTCGGGCGCCGGGAGGGCCTGCCGGTCGGTCTTGCCGTTGGGGGTGAGGGGCAGGGCGTCGAGCGTGACGTAGGCGGCCGGGACCATGTGATCGGGCAGCGTCTCGGCGAGCCGGGCGCGCAGTTCGGTGCCGTCGGGGACCCGCTGCCCCTCCTCCGCGACCGTGTAGGCGATCAGGCGCCGGTCGCCGGGCCGGTCCTCGCGGACCGTCGCGCAGGCGGAACCGACACCGGGCAGCGCGGTCAGCGCGGCCTCGATCTCACCCAGCTCGATGCGGAACCCGCGCAGTTTGACCTGGTCGTCGACGCGCGAGACGTAGACGAGTTCGCCGTCGGCGGTCCAGCGGGCCAGGTCACCGGTGCGGTACATCCGGCCGCCCGCGCGGTCGAAGGGGTCGGCGACGAACCGGGTCGCCGTCAGGGCGGCCCGCTCGTGGTAGCCACGGGCGAGACTGGCGCCGGATACGTACAACTCACCGACCACGCCCGGCGGTACGGGGGCCAGCCGGGCGTCGAGGACGTGGACGCGGGTGCCGTCGACGGGGACGCCGATGGGCACGGTGCGGTCGGGGGCGAGAGGCCCGTCGGCGTGCTGGAAGGCGCTCATGGTGGCGCAGACGGTGGTCTCGGTGGGCCCGTACGCGTTGACCAGGTGCCGGTCGCGCGCCCAGGTGCGCACCAGGTGCGGCGGGCACGCCTCACCGGCGAGGGCGATGGTGGTGCCCTCGGGCAGCGAGCCGGGCGGCATCACGGCGAGCGCTGCGGGCGGCAGGGTGAGGTGGGTGACCCCGCGCTCCCGGACCGTGCCGGCGAGGGCAGGTCCGGGCAGCAGGGCGTCGCGCTCGTCGATCTCCAGGCAGGCGCCGGTGAACAGGCCCATGCACATCTCCCAGAACGCCGCGTCGAAGCTGACGGACGCGAGGTGCAGCACCCGGTGGCCCGGCCCGACCCGCAGCCGCTCGGCGTGCGTACGGGCCAGCGCGCCGACTCCCCGGTGGGTGACGACGACGCCCTTGGGCAGGCCGGTGGAGCCGGAGGTGTAGATGACGTACGCGGGGTGCGCCGGGTCGGGGTCACCGGGGGCGGAGGCGGACGCCGTGCCCTGCACGAGGTCCCCCACGTGGACGCAGGGCACCGGGAGTCCGGGCAGCCGCTCGCGCACCTCGGGGGTGGTCAGCAGCAGGCGCGGCCGCGAGTCCTCGACCATATGGGTGAGGCGCCGGGCCGGATAGTCGGGGTCCAGTGGTACGTACGCGGCCCCGGCCTTGAGGACGCCGAGCAGGGTGACCAGCAGCTCGCGGTCGCGAGGCAGTGCGACGGCGACTCGGTCCTCCGGGCCGATCCCGCGCGCGGTGAGCTCGGCGGCCACGGAGTCGGTGAGGGCGTCGAGTTCGCGGTAGGTGAGCGTGGTGGTGGCGTCGCGGACCGCCGGGGCGTCCGGGGTGCCGCGTACCCAGCGCCTGAGGAGCGCGGGGACGCTCTCGGGCCGGTCCGCCTCGGGGCCGGTCCCCCAGGCGGTGACGCGGGCCCGGTCGGCGTCGGTGAGCACGTCGTAGGCGCGCAGCCGGCGGTCGGGGTCGGCGGTGACGGCGGTGAGCAGCCCGGCGAGGCGCTCGCCGAGGGCCTCCACGGTCGCCCGGTCGAAGAGTTCCGTCGCGTAGTCCACGGCGGCCCGCATGGCGCCCGGTGCGCCCTGGTCGTCGTGGGTCTCGGTGAAGGTGAAGGAGAGGTCGAACTTGCTGACCTCCAGCTCGACCGGGACCGGGCTCACGGTGAGGCCGGGCAGCTCGACCGGGGCGGCCGGGCTGTGGTTCTGGAGGACGAGCATGGTCTGGAACAGCGGGTGGTGGCTCTGCGAGCGGGCGGGGTTGAGGAGTTCGACCAGCCGCTCGAAGGGCAGGTCCTGGTGGGTGTAGGCGGAGAGGTCGAACTCCTTCACCCGGTCCAGGAGTTCACGGAAGGTGGGGTCGCCCGAGAGGTCGGTGCGCAGGACGAGGGTGTTGACGAAGAAGCCGACCAGATCGGTGGCCGCCTCGTCGGTGCGTCCGGCCACGGCGGTGCCGAGCGGGATGTCCTCGCCCGCGCCGTGCCGGGAGAGCAGCAGGGAGAGGGCGGCCTGGAGGACCATGAAGACGCTGCATCCGCTGGTGCGGGCGAGGTCGGCGATCCGGCGGGCGAGGTCGGCGTCCAGGGTGAAGTCGTGTGTGGCGCCGAGGTGTTGCGGTACGGCGGGGCGCGGCCGGTCCCACGGGAGGTCGATCAGCTCGGGCAGCCCGCTCAACGCCTCCTTCCAGTGGTCGAGTTGGCCGGCGAGCACGCTGCCGGGGTCGGCCTCGTCCCCGAGGAGGGCGCGCTGCCAGAGCGCGTGGTCCACGTGGTCGACCGGCGGCGCGGTCCACGCCGGGGCCTCACCGCCGGCCCGGGCGCGGTAGGCGGTGCCCAGGTCGCGGGCGAGGGGCGCGAGGGAGGAGCCGTCGGCGGCGATGTGGTGGACGACGAGGACCAGCACGTGTGACTCGTCGGCGAGCCGCAACAGCGTGGCCCGGAGCGGGAGTTCGGTCTCGATGTCGATGGCCTCGGCGGCGGTCCCGGCCACGGCCGCGTCGAGCCGGTCCTCTTCGGCGTCCCGGACGGTGAACGGCACGCTCGTCGCGCCCGGTTCGGTGATGTGCTGGTGCGGACCCTCCCCGTCGGCCGGGAAGAGGGTGCGCAGCGCGGAGTGCCGGGCCACCACGTCGTCCAGCGCGGCGCGCAGGGCCTCCTGGTCCAGCGGGCCGTCGAGGCGTACGGCGAAGGGGATGTTGTAGGTGGCGGAGGGGCCGTCGAGCCGGTGCAGGAACCACAGCCGCCGCTGGGCGTAGGAGAGCGGCAGCCTCTCGGGGCGCGGCTGCGGGACGAGGGCGGGGCGGGCCGGGCGGTCGCCGTCGGCGAGGACGGCGGCGAAGGAGGCGACCGTCGGGTGCTCGAAGAGGGTACGGATCTCGGTCTCGGTGCCCAGCGCGGTACGGACGCGGCCCACCAGCCGGGTGGCGAGCAGGGA
>NZ_MUNH01000513.1:0-7123 GCF_002154615.1 Streptomyces recifensis | reverse complement strand
CCTCTGGATCACCCGGCCGCGCCCGGCGCCCCCGCCCGAACTCCCCTTTCCCGCACAGACGGTGACCGTGACCTTCCTGGCCGGCCGGACCACCGCGCCCCACCGCCTCGCCTTCGACGTGCGGCTCGCCGTGCGGCCCGGCCCGCCGGTCACCGTGACCCGGGTGAGCCAGCCCTACGCCGGGATGTCGGCCGAATCCGAACCCCGCGCGCCCTTCCGGACCGCGGCCGGCTCGTACCGGGTGATCACCGTGACCATGCGTGTCACGGAATGCGGAAGGGTGCCCAAAAACGCCACATTGCCTTTCCTGGAAGTAACACTGCGTAATGCGCGCGCAATACAAACCCAGAGTTTCATCCTCGGCCCGCGCTACACCCGATACCTCTCCCGCGCTCTCGGGGAAGCCTGCGGCGAAAGTACACCGTCATTAGCAAAACCCCCGAGACGCCTGAACAGTTGAGGGCGCGTGCTGCATGTTCTCAGCATGTGGACAGGGCGAATCGGCCGGAATTCCGGCGTTCCCCCCACGGCGTACCGCTCTGCATTACCTCGTGTCATAACAAGAGCGTCACAGCCTTGGTCAAGCTCTCCTCCACGTTCCCATCACACGCTTAGAGTCACGGCCAGTCACCGCGCCCCGGATTCGCTTTTCGGCCAGGCGCGCGGCTCGACCGTTTCCATGGGGATGCGGTCGTCCAGGGAAAGGACTGATCGTGCGTCAACGTTCGCTCATCGCCATCACCGCCGCGCTGTCCGCGGGAGCGCTCACCCTCACCGCCTGCGGCTCGCGCGACAGCGGCGACAACGGCTCCGACGCCAAGGGCGGCACCACCGTCACCATCGGCATCGACGCCCCGCTGACCGGCGACCTGTCCGCGCTGGGCCTCGGCATCAAGAACTCGGTGGACCTCGCGGTCAAGACCGCGAACAAGAAGGAGTACGTCAAGGGCGTCACCTTCAAGATCGACGCCAAGGACGACCAGGCCCAGCCCTCCTCCGGCCAGCAGAACTCCACCGCCTTCGTCACCGACAAGAGCGTCCTCGGTGTCGTCGGCCCGCTGAACTCCTCCGTCGCCGAGTCGATGCAGAAGGTCCTCGACGACGCCAAGCTGGCCCAGGTCTCCCCCGCCAACACCAACCCGGCGCTGACCCAGGGCGTCAACTGGCAGAAGACCAAGACCCGTCCGTACAAGGCGTACTTCCGCACCGCGACCACCGACGCCATCCAGGGCCCGTTCGCCGCCCAGTACGTCTACAACAAGGCCAAGAAGACCAAGGTCTTCGTCATCGACGACAAGAAGACCTACGGCGCCGGCCTCGCCGCGACCTTCTCCGCCGAGTTCAAGAAGCTGGGCGGCAAGGTCGTCGGCACCGAGCACATCAACCCCGACACCAAGGACTTCTCCGCGGTCGCCACCAAGGTGAAGAACTCCGGTGCCCAGGTCGTCTACTACGGCGGCGAGTACCCGCAGGCCGGTCCGCTCAGCAAGCAGATCAAGGCGGCCGGCGCCAAGGTCCCGCTGGTCGGCGGCGACGGCATCTACGCCGACGACTTCATCAAGCTCGGCGGCGCCAGCGCCACCGGTGACCTCGCCACCTCCGTCGGCGCCCCGGTGGAGACCCTCCCCTCCGCCAAGCAGTTCGTCGCCGACTACAAGGCGGCGGGCTACAAGGAGGCGTACGCGGCCTACGGCGGCTACTCCTACGACTCCGCCTGGTCGATCATCGAGGCCGTCAAGAAGGTCGTCGACGACAACGACGGCAAGGTGCCCTCCGACGCCCGCGCGAAGGTCACCGCCGCCCTCCAGAACGTCTCCTTCGACGGCGTGACCGGCAAGGTCTCCTTCGACGAGTACGGCGACGCCACCAACAAGCAGCTCACGGTGTACTCCGTCAAGGACGGTGCCTGGAAGGCCGTGGAGTCCGGCACCTACAACGGCTCCTGACCCACGCCCGCACCAGCCGAGCCGCGCGGGGCGCTCAAGAGGCGCCCCGCGCGGACTCGCATCCGGCCACTTCCGGCCACATCCGTCGCTTATCCCACGCTCGGAGGACATGCGGTGAACGAACTGCCGCAGCAGCTCGTCAACGGCCTGCTACTTGGTTCCATGTACGGGCTGGTCGCCATCGGCTACACCATGGTCTATGGCATCGTCCAGCTCATCAACTTCGCCCACGGCGAGATATTCATGACCGGCGCCTTCGGCGCCCTCACGGTCTACGTGTACATCCTTCCCGACGGCACCTCCATGTGGATCGCCCTGCCGCTGATGCTGGTGGGCGCCATCGTGGTCGCCGTGACCGTCGCCGTCGGAGCGGAACGATTCGCCTACCGACCGCTGCGCAGCGCGCCCCGGCTCGCCCCGCTGATCACCGCCATCGGCCTCTCCCTCGCCCTCCAGCAGGCCGTGTGGGCGTGGTACCCCGAGGCCAAGTCCGCGCGCACCTTCCCGAGCATCCCCGGCGGACCCTTCGAGATCGGCAACGTCACCATCCAGACCGGAGACGTCTTCCTCGTCGCCGCCGCCCCGCTCAGCATGGCCGTCCTCGCCTACTTCGTCATGCGCACCCGCACCGGACGCGGCATGCAGGCCACCGCCCAGGACCCGGACACCGCCAAGCTGATGGGGGTCAACACCGACCGCATCATCGTGATCGCGTTCGCCCTCGGCGCCGCCTTCGCCGCGGTCGGCTCCGTCGCCTACGGCTTCAAGTACGGCCAGATCGACTTCCGCATGGGCTTCATCCTCGGCCTCAAGGCGTTCACCGCGGCCGTCCTCGGCGGCATCGGCAACATCTACGGCGCCATGCTCGGCGGCCTCGTCCTCGGCGTCGCCGAAGCCCTGTCCACCGCCTACATCGCGGACATCCCCGGCATGGACAAGTTCGGCAGCCAGTCCTGGGCAGACGTCTGGGCGTTCGTACTCCTCATCCTCGTGCTCCTGCTGAGGCCACAGGGCCTGCTCGGCGAGCGCGTCGCGGACAGGGCGTGACACCGATGACCACACAGACCACCGCACCCGGCACCCCCGAGACCCCGGACACCCCGGACTCCCACGCCCCCGCCGCGACCGGCCTGATCGGCCTGCCGGCCACCGTCGGCCGGGCCCTGGCCACCGGCGGCGGCGCCCTCGCCGTCGTCTCCGCCTTCCTCGCCTGGACCTGGACCGCCGACTTCCCCGGCGACCTCACCGTCTACGGCTACCCCGGCGGCCTCCAGGTCCTCGTCCTCATCGGCGGACTGTTCACCACCCTGTTCGGCCTCGCCTCCTACGGCGTCAAGGGCCTCAAGGCCCTCACCCCCGGCAACGCCGACAGCGCCCTCAAGCTCGCCGCGTTCGGCACCTTCGCCACCGCCTGGTACACCGTCATCGCCATCAGCGCCAGGCTCGGCGGCGTCGTCAACCTCGAACCCGGCGGCTACCTCGTCGCGCTGGCCACCCTCGTCGCCCTCCTCGGCGCCCTCGCGCTGCCCTTCCAGCGGCCCGAGCCCGACCCGGCCGACCCCGACGACACCGGCTGGGAAGCCTTCCGGCACCGCGCCCGGCAGAAGCGCGCCAACTTCAAGGCCGCCTTCGCCGCCGAACCCCCCGCTCCCGGCCGCACCCTGCCCGCCTGGGCGGAGATCCTCGTCATCACCGGCGTCATGGCCCTCGGGCTGCTCGTCTTCACCTACGGCATCGGCACCGAGTACGACGAACTCTTCATCGGCTTCCTCATCACCGCGGGCTTCGGCTTCGCCGCCCTCGCCAAGGCCGGACTCGTGGCCCGGATCTCGGCGATCACCACGCGGCACCGCACCGTCACCATGACCGGCGCCTTCGTCGCCGCCGCGGCCTTCCCCTTCACCCAGTCCGACGACCAGTACGCCACCATCGGCGTCTACATCCTCATCTTCGCCACCGTCGCCCTCGGCCTGAACATCGTCGTCGGCCTCGCCGGCCTGCTCGACCTCGGCTACGTGGCCTTCCTCGGCGTCGGCGCCTACACCGCCGCCCTCGTCTCCGGCTCGCCCTCCTCGCCCCTGCACGTGCACTGGCCCTTCTGGGCCTCCGCCCTGCTCGGCGCGGTCGTCGCCATGATCTTCGGCGTCCTCATCGGCGCCCCGACCCTGCGGCTGCGCGGCGACTACCTCGCCATCGTCACCCTCGGCTTCGGCGAGATCTTCCGCATCACCGTCCTCAACATGGACGGCACCTCCGGACCCGACGTCACCAACGGCTCCAACGGCATCTCCTCGATCCCGAACCTCAACATCCTCGGGTTCGACTTCGGCCAGGAACACCAGTTGCTCGGCACCACCATCGGGCGGTTCGCCAACTACTTCCTGCTGATGCTGCTCATCACCCTCGTCGTGGTCGTCGTCTTCCGGCGCAGCAGCGACTCCCGCATCGGCCGCGCCTGGATCGCCATCCGCGAGGACGAGACCGCCGCGCTCGCCATGGGCATCAACGGCTTCCGGGTCAAGCTCATCGCCTTCGCCCTCGGCGCCTGCCTCGCCGGACTCGCCGGCTCCGTCCAGGCCCACGTCACCTACACCGTGACGCCGGAGCAGTACCAGTTCGCCCACGTCGTCCCGCCCAACTCGGCCTTCCTGCTGGCCGCCGTCGTCCTCGGCGGCATGGGCACCATCTCCGGGCCCCTCGTCGGCGCCTCGCTGCTCTACCTGATCCCGGCCAAGCTGCAGTTCCTGGGCGACTACCAGCTGTTCGCCTTCGGCGTCGCGCTCGTCCTGCTGATGCGCTTCCGCCCCGAGGGCCTCATCCCCAACCGGCGCCGCCAACTCGAGTTCCACGAGGACACCGCCGCGCCCGCCGTCCTCAGCAAGGCAGGGGCCTGACCACCATGACCACCGACACCACCACCAAGGACACCGCACCCGGCACCACCCCCGGCGAGACGGTCCTCGACGCCCGCGGCGTCACCATGCGCTTCGGCGGCCTCACCGCCGTCCGCGACGTCGACCTCACCGTCAACAGCGGCGAGATCGTCGGCCTCATCGGCCCCAACGGCGCCGGCAAGACCACCTTCTTCAACTGCCTCACCGGTCTCTACGTCCCCACCGAGGGCGAGGTCCGCTACAAGGGCACCGTCCTGCCGCCCAAGTCCTTCAAGGTCACCGCGGCCGGCATCGCCCGCACCTTCCAGAACATCCGGCTCTTCGCCAACATGACCGTCCTGGAGAACGTGCTCGTCGGCCGGCACACCCGAACCAAGGAAGGACTCTGGTCCGCCCTGCTGCGCGGCCCAGGCTTCCACAAGGCCGAAGCCGCCTCCCGCGCCCGCGCCATGGAACTCCTCGCCTTCGTCGGCCTGGACGCCAAGGCCGAGCACCTCGCCCGCAACCTCCCCTACGGCGAGCAGCGCAAGCTGGAGATCGCCCGCGCGCTGGCCAGCGAGCCCGGCCTGCTCCTGCTCGACGAGCCCACGGCCGGCATGAACCCGCAGGAGACCCGAGCCACCGAGGAACTGGTCTTCGCCATCCGCGACCAGGGCATCGCGGTCCTCGTCATCGAGCACGACATGCGCTTCATCTTCAACCTCTGCGACCGCGTCGCCGTCCTCGTGCAGGGCCAGAAGCTGATCGAGGGCGACAGCGCCACCGTCCAGGGCGACGAACGCGTCGTCGCCGCCTACCTCGGTGAACCCTTCGAGGGCGCCCCCGGCGACGAGGAGGCCGCCCAGGCCGAGGCGGCCGAGGCACCGGCGGACGCCGTGCCCGGCAAGGAGAACCGCAAGGAGACCGACCGATGACCGCACTGCTCGAAGTCGAGGACCTGCGGGTCGCCTACGGCAAGATCGAAGCCGTCAAGGGCATCTCGTTCAAGGTCGAGGCCGGCCAGGTCGTCACCCTCATCGGCACCAACGGCGCGGGCAAGACCACCACGCTGCGCACCCTGTCCGGGCTGCTCAAGCCGGTCGGCGGGCAGATCCGCTTCAACGGCAGGTCGCTGAAGAAGGTCCCCGCCCACCAGGTGGTCTCCCTCGGGCTCGCCCACTCCCCCGAGGGCCGGCACATCTTCCCGCGCATGACCATCGAGGACAACCTGCGCCTCGGAGCCTTCCTGCGCAACGACAAGCCGGGCATCGAGAAGGACATCCAGCGCGCCTACGACCTCTTCCCCATCCTCGGGGAGCGGCGCAAGCAGGCCGCGGGCACCCTCTCCGGCGGTGAGCAGCAGATGCTCGCGATGGGGCGGGCGCTGATGTCCCAGCCGCAGCTGCTCATGCTGGACGAGCCGTCCATGGGGCTCTCGCCGATCATGATGCAGAAGATCATGGCGACGATCGCCGAGCTGAAGGCGAGCGGCACCACGATCCTCCTGGTCGAGCAGAACGCCCAGGCGGCGCTCTCGCTCGCCGACCAGGGGCACGTCATGGAGGTCGGCAGCATCGTGCTCTCCGGCACCGGGCGGGACCTGCTCACCGACGAGTCGGTGCGCAAGGCGTACCTCGGCGAGGACTGAGCACCGTACGAAAAGGCCCGCGCCCCTCCGGCTCAGGGGGGCGCGGGCCTTCTGCCGTCGGTCAGCCCTTCTTGGCCGACTTCTTCTCCTGGTCGTCGGAGATGACCGCCTCCGCGACCTGCTGCATCGACAGGCGCCGGTCCATCGAGGTCTTCTGGATCCAGCGGAACGCGGCGGGCTCGCTCAGGCCGTACTCGGTCTGGAGGATCGACTTCGCGCGGTCGACCAGCTTGCGGGTCTCCAGGCGCTGGCTGAGGTCGGCGACCTCCTGCTCCAGCTGCTTCAGCTCGGTGAAGCGGGAGACGGCCATCTCGATGGCCGGGACCACGTCGGTCTTGCTGAACGGCTTCACCAGGTACGCCATCGCACCAGCGTCGCGGGCCCGCTCCACGAGGTCGCGCTGCGAGAAGGCGGTGAGCATCAGGACCGGGGCGATGGACTCCTCGGCGATCTTCTCGGCCGCGGAGATGCCGTCCAGCTTGGGCATCTTCACGTCCAGGATGACCAGGTCCGGCTTGTGCTCACGGGCCAGTTCCACGGCCTGCTCGCCGTCCCCGGCCTCACCGACCACCGTGTAGCCTTCCTCCTCCAGCATCTCCTTGAGGTCGAGCCGGATCAGCGCCTCGTCCTCGGCGATGACGACCCGGGTCGTCAGC
>NZ_MUNH01000512.1:0-6313 GCF_002154615.1 Streptomyces recifensis | reverse complement strand
GGCCGAGGAGATCGCGGCCGAGTTCCCGGTGCGCGCGCTGGCCGCCGTGCACCGGACGGGTCTGCTGGCCATCGGGGACGTCGCGGTGATCACCGCGGTCTCCTGCCCGCACCGGGCGGAGGCGTTCGCCGCGTGCCGCAAGCTCATCGACACCCTCAAGCACGAGGTGCCGGTCTGGAAGCGGCAGATCTTCACGGACGGCGCCACCGAATGGGTCGGCGCCTGCTGATCAGCCGGTGACGACGCCCGCGACCAGGTTGATGGTGGTGGCCAGCACGCTGATGCCGAACAGGTACGACAGCAGACAGTGCCGGAGCGCCACCGCCCGGATCAGCGGGTGGGAGACGCTGGTGTCGGAGACCTGGTAGGTCATGCCGAGGTTGTAGCTGAAGTAGAAGAAGTCCGCATAGGCGGGCTTCAGCTCGGAGTTGAAGTCGATGCCGCCCCGGGCCGGGCCGTAGTACAGATAGGCGTAGCGGGTCGTGTACATCAGGTGCAGCGCGGCCCAGGCCATGAGGACGCCGAGCAGCGCGATGGCCGCGGCGGCCCCGGTGTCGGCGCCGGAGCGGTGCGCGACCAGCATCAGCACGATGCCCCCGAGCCCGCACAGCGAGACGCCGACCACCACGAGTTCGTCCACGGCGGGCCGGAAGTCCTCACGGCGCGCGTCGGCGCGGGTGGTCTCGGCGTCCATGGGCCACAGCACGGTCCAGCCGGTGACCACGAAGACGGTCCCGACGGCGGCGATACCGGACAGGATGGCCAGCGGCGCCGGATGGCCGGTCAGCCCGACGACAAGGCCGACGACCGCTCCGACGGCGAGTGAGCCGCCGAGCCTGGGAACCGCGGACACCGGCAGCCACATGCTCATACGGCCTCACCCTAGCCCCGTCCGCCGCTTCCGGCCCGGCAGATGAGCAGCCTCCGAGCACCGTCGTCGCAAGCCGATCAGGACTGCGGCGGGGCCAGGTGGTATACACCGAACATGCCCCCTTCGCGCCGTTCCTCCCCCGCCGGCGGTGGCGACGGGCGCCGGTGGGACACCTCCGGCGTCGGGCATGTGCTGTTCCCGCGGGGAGCGCTGGCCCTCCAGCGGGTCGACGGCGCGCTGCTGTTCGCGCTGCGCGCGGCCCTGGCCATGGCGCTCGCGGGCCTGCCGGCGGTGCTGGCCGGCCGTCCCGACCTCGCGGTCTACGGGATGCTCGGGGCGTTCACCACGACGTTCGGCCGGAATCTGCCCTACCGCCGCCGGGCGTGGGTGCTGGCGTGGGTCGCGCTCGCCATGACGGCCTGTGTGGGCCTCGGTTCGGCGCTGGCCTCGGTGGCGCATCCCTGGTCCAGCGTGGCCGGCGCGGCGCTGGTGGTCGTGGCGACGGCGCTGGTGGCGGGCGTGTGCAAGTACGTGTGCGACGCGACCGGGCTCGGCGGGCTGGGCGCGATCCTGCTGCTGTTCTCCTTCGCGGTGGCCGCCAACGCCACGACCACGCCCGGCCAGGTACTCCCCCGCACGGGTATGGCCGCGGTGGGCTCTCTGCTGGCGTGGGCGCTGGCGCTGCTGGGCCGGCTGGTCCATCCCGACCGGCCGCAGCGCCTTGCGGTGGCGGCCGCGCTGCGCCGGCTCGCCGAGCTGCTGGACTCGGCGCGGGGCGGGCTGGGCCGCTCCCGGCACCGGGCGACGGCGGCGGTGCTCCAGGCGTACGACTCGCTCGGGCTGGCGCCGCCGACCACCTCCCAGCAGCCCGGTGAGGACAACACGTGTGTCCGGCTGACCGATCTGTCCTGGTCGCTGCTGGTCGACTCCACGCGCGGCACGCCCGAGGACCCGCGCGAGCTGGCCCGGCTGCTGCGGATCCAGGCGGGCATGCTGGCGGACCGGCACCAGCGCTGTCCGCAGGTGCTGGCCGACCTGGCCGCGTACTCCTCACTGCCCGCGGAGCCGGGCCGCCGCTTCTCTCCGGGCGCGCCGGTGCCCAACGATCCGGAGGCGCGGCGGGCCTGGGTACTGGTGCGGGGGCGGCCCGGCGGACACAAGCCGGTGTCGGTGCTGCTGGTACCGGCGCTGCGGATGGTGCTGGGCACGCTGGTGGCGGGCGGCGCCGCGCTGGCGCTCGGTCTCGGTCACGGCTACTGGGCGGCCATCTCGGCGGCGGCCGTACTGCACTCGGTCAACGTCCGCACCACGGTCCAGCGAGCCGTGCAGCGCACCCTGGGCACGGCGCTCGGCCTGGTCATCGCGCTCGGGGTACTGGCCGGGCACCCGGCGCCGGTGCTGCTGGCGCTGGTCATCGTGGCGCTGGAGTTCCTGTTGGAGTACGTGGTGGTGCGCAACTACGGCCTGGGCGTGGTCTTCCTGACCCCGCTGGCGCTGCTGCTGAGCGATCTGGCCGACCCGGAGTCGCCGGAGGAGCTGATCATGGACCGGGGGCTCGGGTCGCTGCTCGGCATCGCCATCGCGCTGGTGTGCGCGCTGGTGGTGGTGCACGACCGGGCGGCGGTACGGGTGGAGCGGGCGCTCTCGCAGTGCACCGAGGCGACCGAGCGGGCCGAGCGGGCGCTGGCCTCCCCGACCGGGGCGTCGCCTCCGGTGATCCCGGTCCATCTGGCCGTCAGTGTCGTCGAGTTGCGCGAGGCGGACGACGCGGCGGCGGGCGAACTGCTGTCGGCGGGCATCGACCCGGCGGCCCTGGCGGCGGCCGAGCAGCGCGCGTATTTCCTGCTCGCGAGGCTTCTCCACCACTGATCCCGGCGGCAGTCGGATGTGCGGTCGCCGACGGCTTTCGCCACTCCCCTGGCACGGGCGAGGGCCGGCCGCGAGATGACGGCTGCTCAGACCGGGCTGTGTCCCTGGAGGTAGGTGCGCACGGCCGGCGGCAGCGCGTCCCGCTCGGCCTCCTCGAAGGCGACCCAGCGGATCTGCTCGGCCGGCAGCGAGGCCCCGCCGGAGGGCGAGTCGGTGAGCAACTGGCAGACCACGGCCGGGACGGCGTCCGGCGACTCGCCGTCGGCCGGGCCGAGCGGTTCGGTGCCGTCGACGAGGTAGCCGGTGAGTTCGTAGACGACCCGCTCGGCCGTCGCGCCCGGTGTCTCAGCCGGTTCGGCGGTGCCGGAGGGCAGCGTCCAGGGGCCGTCGTCCCCCTGGGTCACCAGCAGCAGGCGTCCGTCGTACACCGCGACCGCCAGCACCCGGCCGCCGGCCTCCCGCTCGGAAGTCATCGCCCCGTCCCCTCCCGCGCGCCGGTCCGCACGCGCGTCGACCGCCCGGCTCCACGGCCGGACGGTCGTTCCCTACCCAGCGGCGCGGGTGCGCATCCTGCCGGGTCAGGACGTCTTGATCGCGGCGAGGAACTTCTGCGGGTCGGTGTCCACTTCGCCCTCGACCGTGGTGACCGGAATGTTCTCCTTGTCGTACCAGACGGCCGGGGTGCCGGGCAGGCCGAAGGTCTCGAAGGTGGAGATGGACTCCCCGGCCCAGGTCAGATACGTGTCGTCGGAGACCTTGCGGTCGAAGTCGGCCGAACGCAGGCCGTCCACGTCACCGGCGACCGACAGCAGCACCGCTCCCTGCGCGAACTTGTCCTTGGCGGGCGGGAACGGCTGGTTGTCGAAGAGGGCGCCGAGGTACTCGATGAACTGCTTCTGCCCCTCGTCGCTCGCCGCGGCCAGCGCGCCGAGCGCCTTCTGGTCGCCGTTGCCGCCCACGGTGTCGTCCATCGTCCCGGCGAAGTGGAACTTCACCACGTACTTTCCGTCGTCGGCGCCCTTCCGGACGGTGTCCAGGAGCGTCTGGGCCAGACGGGCGGAGGCACGGTCGCGCAGCTCCAGGAAGACCTGGAGCACGTGCGGCGCGGACAGGTCGCCGTAGTACAGCGTGGTGCCGTCGTCGCCGGTCGTGTTGGCGGGAGTCATGTGTCGAGCTTGGCACAGATGGGCGTGGCGCACGAACGGTGCGGACGGGGTCCGGCCGGGACGACACGACGCGGCTCGCGGGCGCAGTCTGGAGGGGTGGACTCATCGCACAGCAGGGCTCCGGATCGTGGCCGCGGCCTGGACACGGCCGTGCTCGACGCGCTCTTCGCCGACTCGCCGCATCCGCTGTACGTCCTCGACGGCACGCTGCGGCTGATGGGCTTCAACGAGGCGGCCGGGGACTTCGCCGTGCTGCCGCTGGGCGGCGCGCTGGGGCAGCCGCTGCGGCACTGGGCGGCCGGTCTGCACCAGGAGCCGGTGGAGGCGATGCTGCACGAGGTGCTGGCCACCGGAGAGCCCCGCCGGGACGTGGAGGTGGCGGGCGGGGCCACGCCGGACGCGCCGGACCGGGTGCTGGCGCTCTCCGCGTTCCGGCTGCGCGACGCGAACGGGGGGCTGCCCGGGGTGGCGCTCAGCGTGGTGGACGCGACCGAGCGGCACCGGGCGCGGGTCCGGCTGAGCGTGCTGCGGGAGGCGAACGCCCGGATCGGCACCAGCCTGGACACGGTGCACACCGCGCAGGAACTCGCCGACATCGGCGTGCCGGACCTGGCCGACGCCATCGTGGTGGACGTGCTGGACGCGGTGCTGCGGGGCGATGTGCCGCCGGTGGAGGCCCTGGGGCACGATCTGCTGCTGCGCTGTGCCGGGTTCCGGTCGGTGCGGGCGGCGAACGGGCACCGGACGGGGGAGGTCGGCTGTGTGATGGAGCCGGGGCTCACCTCGCGGTACAAGGAGGTGCTGACCGGGGGGCGCCCCGTGCTGATCACCGGGGACGACACGGTGCCCGACGGGCGCGGCGCGCAGGAGGTCGCGCAGGCGGACGGCGCGGAGTCCGCGATGGCGGTGCCGCTGGCCGCGCGGGGCGGGGTGCTGGGTCTGGCGCGGTTCTACCGGGGCCGGGGCACCGCGCCGTTCACCGAGGACGACCTGCGCCTCGCCACCGAACTGACGCGGCACACCGCGCTGTGCCTGGACAACGCCCGGTTGTACACGCGGGAGCGGTCGGTGGCCCGTATCCTCCAGCTCAGTCTGCGGCCGGCGCACGTTCCGGGGCACAGCGCGGTGGCCACCGCCCACAGCTATCTGCCGAGCAGCACCAGTGGCGACTGGTTCGACATCATCCCGCTGTCCGGGGCACGGGTGGGACTCGTCGTCGGAGAACCGCCCACGCGGGGCATCCGGGCGGCCGTCACCATGGGCGGTCTGCGGGCCGCCATCGGCGCGCTGGCCTCGCTCGACCTGACGCCCGAGGAACTGATGGAGCGGCTGCACGACCTGGTGGGCCGGCTGGACGCGGAGGAGTCGCGGCACCCGGACGAGTCCCTGGACAGCCTGCGCGCGGGCACCTCGTGTCTGTACGCGGTCTACGACCCGGTGGCGCAGCAGTGCACGGTGGCCAGCGCGGGCCATCCGCCGCCCGCCGTGGCCCCGCCCGACGAGCCGGCGACCTTCGCGCAGGTCCCGGTCGGCCCCGCACTGGGCCGGGGCGCGCCCCGCTACCGCGCGGGGCACTTCGACGTGCCGGCGGGCACGCTGATGGTGCTGTGCAACCCGGTGCTGCTGCGGGATGCGAGCACCGATTCCGGCGGCCAACTGACTCGGCTCGACAGGGCCTTGCAACCACGGGACCGCCCCCTGCCGGACCTCTGCGACGCCCTGCTGCACGATCTGGCACCGCACCATCCGGCCGACGACGGGGTACTGCTGGTCGCCCGCGCCCTCGCCCTCGGCGCCGACAAGGTGGCCTCCTGGTCGCTGCCGAACGAGCCACAGGCGGTGTCGCTGGCCCGCCGGCACGCGGAGGAACGGCTGAAGCACTGGCATCTGGCGGACCTCGCGTTCACCGCGACCCTGGTGGTCAGCGAGCTGGTGACCAACGCGGTCCGCTACTCCACAGGGCCGATCCGGCTGCGGCTGGTCCGTGACCAGGTGCTGATCATCGAGGTCACCGACGACAGCAGCACCGCCCCGCAGTTGCGGCAGGCCGACGACGACGACGAGCACGGGCGCGGGCTGACCATCACCGCCCGGCTCACCGAGCGCTGGGGCACCCGGCGGGAGCACCGGGGCAAGACCATCTGGGCCGAACTACCCATTCACGAATGAGAGTTGGGGTGTGAAGGGGTGTGACGGGATCGGCCGCCGGGCGCCTTCCGTGACGGGTGCGGTGTGGTGGACACTGCGCTCCACGCATTCCCGCGCTCCCACCCCCCATCACAGCCGAGGGCCGCCTCCATGCCGACCGCTCCCCGTTCCCTGCGCCTGGCCGCCACCGCCGCCGGGCTGCTGCTCGCCTCCAGCATGACCATCACGGCACACGCCGCACCGGGGCCGGTACCGGCCC
>NZ_MUNH01000511.1:0-13918 GCF_002154615.1 Streptomyces recifensis | reverse complement strand
GTACGCCGCCCAGTCCGCCGCGTGGGCCCAGCAGACGCAGGCCGTACCGCAGGCCGCGCAGCCGCACGGCGCCGAATGGCACAGCGGCCCGCAGCAGGCCCCGGCCTTCCCGCACCAGCAGGGCGGCACCCCCGCCGCGCCGGAGCAGCCGGCCCACGGCGACCGCAGCCCGACCACGTTCCACCAGTTCGCCCTCGGCCACGTGATGCGCATCGGCCGTTCGCTGGACAACGACCTCGTCGTCTCCGACCTGCAGGTCTCCCGGCACCACGCCGAGTTCCAGACCACCCCTGAAGGCCGCTTCGAGATCCGCGACCTCGGCTCGCACAACGGCACGTACGTCAACGGTCAGCCCATCGCCAAGGGCGGCACCGCGGTCCTCGGCCCGGACGACATCGTCGGTGTCGGCCACTCGGCCTTCCGCATCGTCGGCGACCGCCTGGAGGAGTTCGTCGACACCGGTGAGGTGTCCTTCTCCGCCCGCCACCTCACCGTCACCGTCGACGGCGGCAAGCAGATCCTGCGGGACGTCTCCTTCGGCGCCCCCGAGAAGTCCCTGATCGCGGTCATCGGGCCGTCCGGCTCGGGCAAGTCCACCCTGCTCAAGGCGCTCACCGGCTACCGCCCCGCCAACGAGGGCGAGGTGCTCTACGACAACCGGAACCTGTACAAGCAGTTCGCCGAGCTGCGCCAGCGCATCGGCCTGGTCCCGCAGGACGACATCCTGCACAAGGAGCTGAGCGTCCGGAAGGCGCTGAAGTACGCGGCCAAGCTGCGCTTCCCCGCCGACACCACGCCCGCCGAGCGCGACGCCCGTATCGACGAGGTGCTGCGCGAGCTGAAGCTCGACATCCACAAGGACAAGAAGGTCACGTCCCTCTCCGGCGGCCAGCGCAAGCGCGTCTCGGTCGCCCTGGAGCTGCTGACCAAGCCCTCGCTGATCTTCCTGGACGAGCCGACCTCGGGCCTGGACCCGGGCATGGACCGCGACGTGATGCAGTTGCTGCGCGGTCTCGCCGACGACGGCCGCACCGTCCTGGTCGTCACGCACTCCGTCGCCGAGCTGGCGCTGTGCGACAAGCTGCTGGTGATGGCGCCGGGCGGCGCGGTGGCCTACTTCGGTCCGCCGGAGGAGGCGCTGAACTTCTTCGGCTACGACACCTGGGCCGACGTCTTCTCCGCCTTCGAGAACTACCGCGACTACGACTGGGCGGGCCGCTGGAAGGGCTCGCAGCACTACCAGATGTACGCCGCCGACCTCGACGCGGTCGCCGCCCAGTCCGTCACCGCGCCCCCGCCGCAGGCGGTCAAGCCGCCCAAGCCGCAGAGCTGGGGCTCGCAGCTGCTGACGCTGGTCCGGCGGTACGTGGCGGTGATCGGCTCCGACAAGGGCTTCCTGGCGCTGACGGTGATCCTGCCGGCCGTGCTCGGTGCGGTCAGCCTGCTCATCGACCACGAGAAGGGGCTGCTGGTCAACCCGCTCAACCCCAGAACCGGCCTGCACGTGCCCAACGGCACGGCGACGACGGTCCTGCTGATCCTCGCGGTCGGCGCCTGCTTCGCGGGCGCGGCGAACTCGGTCCGCGAGCTGATCAAGGAGCGGGTGATCTACGAGCGGGAGCGCGCGACCGGCCTGTCCCGCTCGGCGTACCTGATGTCCAAGGTGGTCGTGCTGGGCGCCGTCACGGTGCTCCAGGGCCTCATGGTCGGTCTGATCGGCTTCGCCAGCCGGGAGATCCCGGACCGGGGCCTCGTCCTCGGCGGCTCGACGCTCCTGGAGCTGTGCCTGCCGATCATGGCGCTGGGCTTCACTTCGATGATGTTCGGCCTGGTCATCTCGTCGCTGGTGCGCACCGCGGAGAAGACCATGCCGCTGCTGGTGATGTTCGCGATCATCCAGGTCGTGTTCACCGGCTGCCTGTTCACCCTGCACGGCACGCCCGGTGTCAACGAGTTCTCGTACCTGATGCCGTCCCGCTGGGCGGTGGCCGCGGCAGGCACCACGCTGGACTTCAACAACATCGCGCCGAACACCGACGACCCGACCAGTACCGACCCGCTGTGGGACCACTCTGCGGCGGCCTGGAGCCTGGACATGGTCGTGCTGATCGCGCTCGGGGCGGCCTGCGGCTTCCTCGTCTCGCGCTTCCTGCGGCGGCACGAGCCCGAGGTCATGCGCAAGTAGCGGCGCTCTCTCCTGAGAGGCACGTGAAGGGCGGCACCCCGTTCGGGTGCCGCCCTTCCGCGTCGTCTCAGAGGTCCGCGCCGACCTCAGTACGCGCTGTTGACGTTGTCGATCGAGCCGTACCGGTGCGCCGCGTAGTTGGCGGCGGCGGTGATGTTGGCGACCGGGTCGTAGATGTCGTTCGAGGTGCCCTTCACGTGGTACGTGGCGAAGGTGGGCGGGATCACCTGGAGCAGACCCTTGGACGGGACGCCGTTGATGGCGTTCACGTCGTAGTTGTTCTGGGCGTTGGGGTTGCCGCTGGACTCGCGCATGATGTTGCGGTGCAGGCCCTCGTAGGTGCCCGGAATGCCCTTGGCCTTCATGATGGCCAGCGACTGCTTGATCCAGCCGTCGAGGTTGTTCGCGGCGCCCTTGGCACCGGCGGAGCCGGCGGCCTTGGCGGAGATGGCGGGGGCGGCCTTGGGAGCCTCGGCGGCGTGGGCGGCCGGCGTCAGCGTCAGGGCGGCGGCCGCGACGCCGGTGGTGACCAGGCCGGTGACGGCCAGGTTGCGCAGACGGGCAAGGCGGGAAGCAGCGGTGATCGCGGTCAAGGGGGTCTCCTACGGGACGTCTCTGAGGCGCCGGCCGGATCATCCGGTCGCGGCCTGTCGGGCGTCGGGGCGAGGCCCCGCACAGCGCGGCAAACAAGGTCGGTCCCGGCGATCCCGCCCGGCCCGACCCGCTGCTTGCGGCGACGAGAAACATGATTAGCGACCGCGAAACCGGGAAGCAAGAGTGTGACCTACTACCCAAGAGCGTAGAAACTTCCCAAATCGGTCATTTCGTGGCTTTCCTGCGCGTCAGACCGCCATACGGCTCTACGATCCCGCTTAGGACGTGACCTACCTCTCGTGGGTGGCGTCACGCCGAGAGCCGCAAAATCAGGCTTCCGGCCACCTGTCACACCCCGGCTTCACGCCTCCATCGGGGCGGTCATTTCCGACAGGGCTACTCGGACAGCCGGCCGGGCGACGCCGCTGAGCACCGGCACGGTGCGCGCGTGCAGGATGGCGCGGCGGGCGACGGCCGCCCAGGGCGCGGGACCGGAGGGATCGCATCGCGCAGCGGCAGAAACCGGGTGACCTCGTCGTGGTTGCCGCACGTCACCAGGACCGCACGCGGAGTACCGTGCCTGTCGGTGATCAAGTGGTGTTTGAAGCCGGGCGCCGCTCCCGCTGCCGCAGGAGCGGCTCCAGGCGGTTCGTCCCCACACCGCACCAGGGCGAGCACGCACGCCGACGGCATAACTCGGTGGCGCCAGCCGCAGTTACCCGCGATCATGCGGCCCATGACTGAGCAGCCCGCGCGATGGACCGAGGCGACCGTCTACCCCGACATGTGGACCGATCCGGATGACGACCCGCGCGAAGGACCAAGCCCGGACGGAGAGTTGGCGACTCTCCAGGACTATCTGTCCAACTACCGCCTCACCCTGCGCATGAAGTGCGAGGGCCTGGACGCGGCGCAGCTCGCGCTCCGGTCGGTGCCGCCCTCGACCATGTCGCTCCTCGGGCTCGTCCGGCATCTCGCCGAAGTCGAGCGGGACTGGCGGAACTGGATCAGTGAGGGTGAGCCGCTGCCGAAGCTGTACGGGGTGCGGGACGCGGACTTCGAGGAGGCCGTCGGCGAACAGGATGTGGTGGAGCAGGCGTTCCATGACCTGGAGCGGGAACAGGCAGCCACGGACGCCGCGTTGGCCGAGCACACCGATCTGGGAGCGCGTGTCGGCAAGGAGAACATCGCCGTGCGGGAGTTGCTGGTGCACCGCGTCGAGGAGTACGCGCGTCACTGCGGGCACGCCGATCTGTTGCGGGAGCGGATCGACGGGAGGGTGGGACAGTGAAGCCCGCCACCCTGTAACCTCCCCCACGTGAACACCGGATCGGCGTCGAGCCACCCACAGGACGGTCAGCCGGTGGACGACTGACTGCCCGGGGGCCTCCGGGACGCGCGTATGTCATCGCGTCCGAGTCAGAGCCCACCGTGAGGTCAGTATGTCCGTAACGTTCAACCACACCATCGTCGCCGCCAAGGACCGTGAGGAATCGGCCCGGTTCTTCCGGGAGTTGCTGGAGGTGCCGGAGGCGCCGTCCTGGGGGCCGTTCGTGAATGTGCAGCTCAGTGATGGGGTGCTGCTCCAATTCGCCGAGCCGCCGGTCGACATCCAGATGCAGCACTACGCGTTCCTCGTCGACGACGAGCTGTTCGACCGGGCCTACCGGCGGCTCCGGGACTGCGGGGTCGTGCACTGGGCCGATCCGCAGATGCGGCGGCCCGGCGAGATCAACCACGAGCACGGCGGGCGGGGTGTGTACTTCAAGGACCCGGCCGGCCATGCGATCGAGCTGATCACCCGGCCGTACCTGTAGCGAGCCGGCCGGGCACCCTCAGGGAAAGGCGCAGGGTGCCCGGGCACAGGGTCACTGCCGGTACGACCCCACCTGCCGCACCGTCACCCGGTCCAGCTTCACGGAACCCTCCTCGGCGAACACCCGCACCCCGTCGGAGGCGGGGTCGGGGAACACCAGGTCGGTGATGGTCGCCTCGCCGTCGCCCCCGTACACCTCGACCGAGGACCAGTCGACGAGTATCCGTAGCCGGACCTTGCCGTCGCGCGGCTTCAGCGGGGCCCGCTGCACTCCGGGGAACGACGGGCTGAAGTCCGTCACCCCGGAGTGGGTGCGGTCGACGTACATCTCGCCGGCCGTGCGGTCGTAGCCGACGACCGTCTCCTCTCCCCCGCTTCCCGTGCGGACCTTGAGGCCGAAGCGGGCGGCATCGCGGACGGAGAAGGTGGCCTCGATGTCGAGGGCGTTGCCCTTGGCGGCGAGCGGGCGGGAGGTGCCGGCGAGGGTGAGGCCCGTCGTCGTTGTGGACCGGCGCCACAGGGTGGAGAGCGCCGGCACCGGTTCGCTCATCAGGCGGGCGCGGCCGTCGACGGTGCGGAGGGTCAGGCGGCGGGGAACGGTCTGGGCGCTGCGCCAGGGGGTGGTGGGGGTGGCGCCCGCGTAGTCGAGGCCGGCCATCCAGCCGATCATGTACCGCTGGCCGTCAGGGGCGTCGTTCCAGGTCACGGCCGCGTAGTGGTCCTTGCCGAAGTCGACCCAGGAGGCGCGGTCCACGGTGGAGCGCGCGGGTGCCTGGGCCTCCGTGAAACTGTCGGCCATGATGTGACCCCAGCCGCCGGTGTTGCGGTCGACCAGTTGGATGCGCGCGGTGCGGCCCTGGTAGGGGCGCAGGTCGAAGGAGGCCCAGTCCATCGCCTCGCTGTCGGGGCCGGTGACGCTGCGGACGATCTGGCCGTCGATGACCAGGTTGACGGCCGTCTCCTGGGTGAGGGGCTCGGCGCGGGTGTCGGAGAGGACCAGGTGGTCCACGTCGAGGTGGCCCCAACGGCCGGTGTTGTCGTCCACGATCCGAATGCGGGCCCGTTTGCCTCTGAGGTCGCGGACGTCCCAGGAGGCCCAGTCGAGCGCTTCGGCGTCGCGGCCGGTGGTGGTGCGTACCGTACGGCCGTCCACGACGAGTTCGACGGCGGTGCGGTTGGCGGAGGCGGCGGGGTGGTTGCCGCCTCCGACGAGGAAGTCCAGGTAGTCCTTGTCGAGGATGAACTCGGGCGAGGTGAGCGCCCCGGTGGCGGTGTCGCCGCCGCGGTAGGTGTTGACCAGACCGTCGCCGAGCCAGCCCGAGACCTGCTGCTGATCGGGGAGGGTGCCGGTGGCCGGCGCGGCGCCGAAGGCGTCGCCGGTGGCGGTCCAGTCACCGTACGTGCCGCCCTCGAAGTCGGCGAGGACAGTGCCCTCGGGGGTGGGGCCGCGGTCCACGGCGGTGCCGGGTTCGTGCGGGTGGCGGCCGCCGCCGACCTTGAAGTTGAGGTACGGCGTGCTCACCGTGAAGCCGGGTGAGGTGAGGGTGCCGGTGCTCGGGTCGCCGCCGTGGAAGCTGTTGGCCAGGCCCTTGCCGTCGAACCCGGTGACCGTCTGCTGGCCGTCCACCGCGCCGGACGCCGGTCCGCCGCCGAAGGCCGTGCCGGTGGCCGTCCAGTCACCGAACCCAGCCCCCTCGAAGTCCTGGACCACGGTGCCGGGCGGCGGGGTGTAGCTGCCGTCGTCGTCCGGGGTGAACCGGGTGCCGTCGAAGTCGCCGGTGAAGTACTGGGTACCCGAACCGCCTGCCACCGCACCGGGGTTGACGTTGGTGACCAGGACCCACTTGACCTGGCGCGGGTTGCCGTCGACGGCGAGGGGGAACAGGTCCGGGCACTCCCAGACGCCGCCGGTCGCGCCCGCCGGGCCGAAGTCGCTCAGCAGCATCCAGTCCTTGAGGTTCTTGGAAGTGTAGAAGCGGACCTTGTGCTCGGTGGGCAGCGCGACCGTCATCAGCCAGCTCTTGGTCGGCGCGTACCACTGGACCTTGGGGTCGCGGAACTCGGTGGAGCCGATGTCCAGTACGGGGTTGCCCTGGTACTTGGTCCAGGTGCGGCCGCGGTCGGTGCTGTAGGCGAGGGACTGGGCCTGCCTGCCGCCGTTCTTGAAGGCACTGGTGTAGACGGCGACCATCGGCGGGTTGCCCGGCGTGCCGAAGCCGCTGGTGTTGGTGCGGTCGATCACCGCGCTGCCGGAGAACACCATCTCCTCGTCGTCGTGGGACAGGGCGAGCGGGAGCTGCTTCCAGTGCACGAGGTCGGTGCTCACCGCGTGGCCCCAGGACATGTCGCCCCAGGAGTTGCCGTTGGGGTTGTACTGGTGGAAGAGGTGGTATTCGCCCTGGTAGTACACGAGACCGTTGGGGTCGTTCATCCAGTTCTGTTCGGGCGTGAAGTGGAACTGGGGGCGGTAGGTCTCGGTGTAGGGCGGTGCGTCGGCGGCGGCCGCCGCCGGGGTGAGCGAGGCGGCCGCCAGGGCGCAGGCGGACAGTGCCGCCGCGATCAGCCAGGCGCGGGCGTGCCGCGCTCCGTGTACGGAGGTCATGACATCTCCTGTGCTGCGGTCGGCCCCGCGGCGGAGCGTGGCGTGCGGGGCGCACGGGCCGGGAGGAGGTGGGCAGGCCGCCGGTGCCGTCGTCCCTGGCGTCGGCGG
Organism: Streptomyces recifensis; assembly: GCF_002154615.1. Lineage (NCBI taxonomy): Bacteria > Bacillati > Actinomycetota > Actinomycetes > Kitasatosporales > Streptomycetaceae > Streptomyces > Streptomyces recifensis. The sequence continues at coordinate 6,613 of NZ_MUNH01000511.1, read as the reverse complement.
GAGATGTCATCGTTGACTCATGTCATCGATGACAGCGAGCGGGTGGGTCGATGATGCGGCAGAGGCAGGGGCGCGTCAACGGCTCGCGCGCAGGCGTTGGTCGGCCGGTTCACGGCGTACGGCAGAAGCCTCCTGCGTTGCCGATTTGTGACAGGTCCAGGGCATTGACGGCGCCCTGAGGGGCCGTCCATAGTCCTCGCCATGCCGTGTCAACGATGACATAAGTCAACGATGACACCTCGGGACGGCATGCTCCGATGCCGGCCGCGCCGCTCGCAATCCCGCAGGAGTCGTTCATGTCTCGCAGTCCTCGCCCCCACCTGTCCCTGCTGAGAGTCGCCGCGTGTACGGGTGCCCTGGCCCTGGCCCTCACGGCGTGCGGCTCCGGCTCCGGTGCGGAGTCGGCCACGTCGGGCTCGGGCGGCGTCAAGGTCGGGCTGATCACCAAGACCGACACCAACCCGTTCTTCGTGAAGATGAAGGAGGGCGCGGAGAGGTCGGCCAAGGAGAACGGCGCCCAACTCCTCACAGCCGCAGGCAAGTTCGACGGGGACAACGCCGGCCAGGTCACCGCGGTCGAGAACATGGTGGCGTCCGGGGTGAAGGGCATCCTGATCACGCCGAGCGACTCCAAGGCGATCGTGCCCGCCCTGGCGAAGGCCCGCGCCAAGGGCGTACTGGTGATCGCGCTGGACACGCCGACCGAGCCGCAGAGCGCGGTGGACGCGCTGTACGCCACGGACAACCTCAAGGCGGGCGAGCTGATCGGCGAGTACGCCAAGGCCGCGATGAAGGGCAAGAAGGCGAAGATCGCCACGCTCGACCTGGCACCGGGCGTGTCGGTGGGCGTGCAGCGGCACGACGGGTTCCTCAAGGGCTTCGGCGTCGGCGCCAAGGACCCCTCCGTGGTCTGCTCCCAGGACACCGCCGGTGACCAGACCAAGGGACAGACGGCGATGGAGAACTGCCTCCAGAAGGAGCCGGGCATCAACGTCGTCTACACGATCAACGAGCCCGCCGCACTGGGTGCTTACACCGCGCTGAAGGCCAAGGGCCGGGAGAAGGACGTACTGATCGTCTCCGTGGACGGCGGTTGCACCGGGACCAAGGCGGTCAAGGACGGGAAGATCGCGGCGACTTCTCAGCAGTACCCGCTCAAGATGGCCGCCGAGGGCGTGAAGGCGGTGGTGTCGTACGCCAAGGACGGGAAGAAGGCGTCCGGTTACACCGACACCGGCGTCACCCTGATCACCGACAAGGCGCAGTCCGGGGTGGACGCGAAGGACACCGCGTACGGCCTGGACAACTGCTGGGGCTGAGAACCCGGTTCCCCCGACCGGGCGGCCGGCCCGGCCACTCCCCCGCCGGTCCGGCCGCCCCCGTTCTCCCGCGTCCCCCGACCAACTCGACCTCGGGTAAGCCCTTTCCGACAAGGACGTCGTATGACCGCCACGACCACGCCGTACGCCGGGCTCACGGCGCCGAGCACGGCGCGCCGACTGCTCACGGCTCCCACCACCGGTCCCCTGGCCGCCCTCCTGATCGCCTGTGTCTTCTTCTCCTTCTCCACCGACCAGTTCCTGACCGGCGGCAACTTCTCGCTGATCGTGCAGCAGGTCATGGTCGTGGGCACGCTCGCCATCGGGCAGACCCTGATCATCCTGACGGCGGGGATCGACCTGTCGTGCGGGGCGGTGATGGCGTTCGGCAGCATCATGATGGCGCGGATGGCGGCCGAGGGCTCACTGCCGCCGCTGCTCGCCATCGGTCTGGGGCTGCTGGTGTGCGCCGGATTCGGGCTGCTGAACGGGGTGTTGACGGAGCGGGTCCCATTGCCGCCGTTCATCGTCACCCTGGGCATGCTGAACGTGGCGTTCGCGCTGACCCACATCTACTCCAAGGAGCAGACGGTCACCGAGTTGCCCGGCCCACTGACCGCGCTCGGCGGCACCTTCCCGCTCGGCCACACCGACATCACCTACGGGTCGCTGGTCACCATCGCCCTGTTCCTGCTGTTCGCCTACGCGCTGAGCGGCACCGGTTGGGGCCGGCACGTGTACGCGCTCGGCAACAGCGTGGAGGCGGCCCGGCTGAACGGCGTCCGCACCTCCCGGCTCACCATCGGCGTGTACACGGTCGCCGGGCTGCTCTACGGGGTGGCCGCGCTGCTGCTCGTCTCCCGTACCGGCGTGGGTGATCCGCAGGCGGGGCAGACGGACAACCTCGACAGCATCACCGCCGTGGTCATCGGGGGGACCTCCCTGTTCGGCGGGCGCGGTTCGGTGCTGGGCACGTTCATCGGAGTGCTCATCGTCGGGGTGTTCCGCAACGGCCTCCAGTTGATGGGGGTCGCGTCCATCTACCAGACGCTGATCACCGGGGTCCTGGTGATCCTCGCGGTGACCGTCGACCAGATCTCCCGGAAGAAGGCCCGATGACCACCGCCGACTCCCCCACGCCCGTCCTCCAGGCCCGCGGTCTGGTCAAGCGCTACGGCCAGGTGACCGCCATCGACGGCGCCGACTTCGATCTGCTGCCGGGTGAGGTGCTGGCGGTGATCGGGGACAACGGCGCCGGGAAGACCAGTCTCGTCAAAGCGCTGACCGGGGCGATCGTGCCGGACGCGGGCGAGATCCGGCTGAACGGCGAGCCGATCCGGTTCACCGGGCCGCAGAGCGCCCGCGCGCACGGCATCGAGACGGTCCACCAGGATCTCGCGGTCGCCGCCTCGATGGACATCGCGTCCAACATGTTCCTGGGCCGGGAGCTGCGCCGGCCCGGTGTGCTGGGCAGTGTCTTCCGGATGCTGGACAAGAAGCGGATGAGGCGGGAGGCCGCCGAGCACATGGCCGATCTGAAGATCGGGCTGCGCTCGCTCACCCAGGCCGTGGAGACGCTCTCCGGCGGGCAGCGGCAGGCGGTCGCGGTGGCGCGGTCGGTGGCGTGGGCGCGCAGCGTCGTGGTGATGGACGAGCCGACGGCCGCGCTCGGTGTGAAGGAGTCCGGCCAGGTGCTCGACCTCATCCGGCGGGTCCGGGACAGGGGGCTGCCGGTGGTCCTGATCAGCCACAACATGCCGCACGTCTTCGAGATCGCGGACCGCGTCCATGTGCACCGGCTGGGGCGCCGGGCGGCGGTGATCAAGCCGTCGGAGTACTCGATGGCCGAGGTGGTCGCCATCATGACCGGGGCGCTCACGGTGGACGGGAGCGGAGGTACGGTCGTCGCGGACTCCGAGGCCGCGAAGGCCGCCGGGGTCCAGGCCACCTGACTTCCACGGCCCGGGGGTGCCCGGCCGGAGCCGACCAGCACAGGAGACGTGTCCCGCATGGCCGCGAACCGCCGCCCCACCCTGGCCGATGTCGCCCGCGAGGTCGGGGTGAGCGCCAAGACGGTCTCCCGTGTCCTCAACGAGGACGGTCCCGCCTCGGCACGGACCCGGGAGCAGGTACTCGCGGCCGTGGCGCGGCTGGGTTTCCAGCCGAACCTGATGGCCCGCAACATTCGCGTGGGCGGCCCGGACACCACGATCGGGCTGGTCGTGCCCGACCTCGGCAACCCGTTCTTCGGGGCGGTGGCGGGCAGCATCGAGGACCGGGTGCGCGAGCGGGGGCTGACGCTGCTGATGGGCTCCTCGGCCGACGATCCGGACCGGGAGCGGGCGCTGACGGACAAGTTCCTGGCGCGCCGGGTCAGCATCCTGATGGTGGTGCCGTCGGTGGGTGCCGACCACGCCCATCTGCGGCAGCACCGGGCCGTGGGGCTGCCGGTGGTGTTCGTGGACCGGCCGGGCGCGGGGCTGGCGACGGACTGCGTGGTCAGCTCCAACCGCGAGGGCGCCCGCGCCGGGGTGACGCATCTGGTGGGATACGGACACCGCCGGATCGGGTTCGTCGGTGACCTGCCGACGCGGCTCTACACCCGGCGGGAGCGGCTGGCCGGCTACCGGGAGGCGCTGCGGGACGCGGGACTGCCCGACGACCGGCTGCTGATCGCCAGCGCCCACGACCAGCACGACGCGGGCGAGGCGACGGCCCGGCTGCTGGCCCTTCCCGACCCGCCGACCGCGCTGTTCGCCGGCAACAACATCGTGGCCCTCGGCGTGGTCGCGGAGCTGGCCCGCAGCGGGCGCAAGGACGTGGCGGTGGTCGCGTTCGACGACGTGGCACTCGCGGAGGCGCTGGAGCCCGCCCTGACGGTGGTGGCCCAGAACCCGGAGGAGATCGGCCGTACGGCGGCCACCACGGCCCTGGCCCGCCTCGACGGCGACCGCTCCCGCGCCCGTACGGTCACGGTGCCGACCCGGCTGATCGTGCGGGGGTCGGGCGAGCAGGCGGTCAGCGCGCCGGCTTGAGCAGATGCGGGGCGTGCCGGCGTACGGCCTCGCGTATCTGCCTCATCGACGGGTTGACCATCGCGTTGCCCGCCACGGTGACGGTCGGGACGGTCTCGTTGCCGTCGGCCACCATGCGGACGTACCCGGCCGCGTCGGGGTCGCGCCAGATGTTGACCTCGGTGCGCGGGAGCCTGGCCAGCCGGAGCCGGAGCCGCAGTTTGATGCAGAACGGGCACAGCGGCCGCCAGTAGACGACCACGCCGTCCCGGTAGTCGGTCACGGTCTTCCCCTCGGTCGGCGTCGTTCGGTCCGAGCGTAGTGGAGGGCCCGCGCGGGCGTCGCGCGGGCCCTCCTGCGCTCCCTATACGGCTAGTTGAAGCCGACGGTCACCGGTTGACGGACGCTGGTCCTCGGGGTGGTGATCTTCAGGGTGTGGGTCCCGGCGTCCCACTGCCAGGCGGAGGGGGCGAGTGGGGTGCCGTTGGAGGTGACGTGGGCCGGGGGCTTGGTGAGGCCCTGGAAGGTGACCGTCCACGTGCGGCGGCTCGGAAGGCCCTTGTAGCTGCCCCGGGTGGGGGCGATACGCAGGGCGTGCCCGGTGTGACTGACGCGGGTGGTGGCCGAGCGGTGCCGGGCGGGGGTGCTGACGCCGTCGTCCTCGTAGAGGGTGAAGGCGCCCGGCGCCCCGGTGGCGACGGTGAGGCCGACGCGGTCCAGCGGGGTGCCGGAGTCGTGGGCGGCGTTGCCGGTGCGGGTGGCGACGATGCCGCCGGCGCGGAGGAACACCGGCATGGTGTCCAGGGTGGTCGTCACGTCGTACGAGGTGCCGCCGGCGCCCGCGGTGTAGGTGCGGCCGGTGAAGTAGTCGGTCCAGGTGCCCTCGGGGAACCACACGGAGGTGGTGGTGCTGGTACCGGGCGTGGTGACCGGGGCCACCAGCATGTCCGGCCCGTACAGGTACTCGCTGCCCGCCCTGGTGTAGGCGGCCTCGTCCTCGGGGTGGTCCAGGTAGAGCGGCCGGACGATGGGGACGCCGGTGGTGGCGGCCTGCTGGGCGAGGGTGTACGTGTACGGGACGAGGGACTCGCGCAGCCGGAGGAACTTGGCGGCGGAGTCGCGGGCCGCGTCACCGTACTGCCAGGGCAGCCGGTCGCTGTGGTTGCTGTGCAGGCGGTCGATGGGCTGGAAGGTGCCGAACTGGACCCAGCGGGCGTACAGGTCGTCGGGCAGCTTGGTGGTGCGGTGGGTGCGGCCGTCGTCGGTGGTGTAGGTCTCGGCGCCGGGGATGCCGTGGCCGTCGTTGTGGCCGCCGATGTCGTGGCTGATGGCGGCCATGCCGGTGGCGGCGGACTCGCCCGGCGTGTAGCCGACCTCCGCGCTCAGGGTGCCCCAGGTGGAGGCGGTGTCGCCGGAGAAGTGGAGCGTGCTGCGCTTGTCGGCCCAGGGGCCGGTGGGCAGGCCCACGCCGCCGCTGTAGCCACCCGCCTGGAGGGAGCCGTAGGCGCGCGAGAGCACGAAGGCGCGCTCGGCGGTCTCGGCGGTCAGACCGGCGTACTTCTGGTTGATCCAGGCGTCCGGGGTGACACCGGGCTGCGAGGAGCGGGAGGCGTCGCAGCACCAGTCCAGCCACCAGAAGTCGTTGCCGGCACGGTCGAAGGGCCGGTGCAGATCGAGATACGCCCGCAGCTGGTCGGGGTCGCCGAAGTCGAAGGTACGGCACTCCGACCCGGCCGAGCCCGCGCAACCGCCCTTGCTCAGCTTGCCCTTGGCGGTCTGCTGGGCCGCGGCGTACTGCGGGTCTGACTCCAGGATGCTGGGGTGCACGTTCAGGGTGTTGTGCAGGCCCTGCGCGGTCGACCAGTCGAAGAAGCCCTTGGGGTCGGGGTACTTGGCCGGGTCGAAGTTCCAGCCGCTCCAGGTGTTGGGCGCCTTGAAGTCGGTGTCGGTGACGAGCACGTCCAGGGGGACGCCGGCCGCGCGGAAGGCGGGCAGGATGGTGTCCTGGTAGTCCTTGGCGGTGCGGTCGATGTACTCGGAGTACCAGACGCCGTAGGCCCAGCGGGGCAGCAGCGCGGGCGGGCCGGTCAGGGTGGCGAGGTCGGCGAGACCCTGCTTGTAGTCGTGGCCGAAGCCGAAGAGGTAGCCGTCCTGGTAGGGCTTTCCGGCATGGCCGGTGCGGGGCGTGGCCTTGCCGGTGCGGGCGTCGTAGACGGCGGAGGGCGTGTCGTCCAGCAGGTGCCAGCCCGCGGTGCAGCAGGCCGGGGGTGGTGCGGGGGC
>NZ_MUNH01000510.1:0-5383 GCF_002154615.1 Streptomyces recifensis | reverse complement strand
CCGGCCCGGCGCGGAGAGCGGGGTCTCGAAGCGCACGGTGACCCGCCCCAGGCCGCTGCCCTGCACCCACCCGTGCCCGTACTCCGGGTGCCGTACGTCCTGGCCCGCCCGCCACTCCGGTGCGGCGGGCCCGGCTCTCTCCGGGCCGAAGTCGGGGGCGCTCTCCTCCGGCGTCTCCTCGGCCAGTTCCCCGGCCGCCTGGGCGAACAGGTCCTCCTGCGTGTAGTCGGCCAGCCCGGACACGCCGACACCCAGCAGCCGCACCCCGCCCGTGGTGTCGACGGAGTCCAGCAGCCGCGCGGCCGCCTCCCGGATGACCGAGGGGTCGTCCGTGGGCCCCCGCAGCGTCTCGGAGCGGGTCAGGGTGGAGAAGTCGTACCGCCGCACCTTGAGCACGATGGTGCGCCCGGACAGCCCCGCGCCGCGCAGCCGCCGTACGCAGCGGTCGGCGAGGCGGCGGACCTCCAGGCCGATGCGCAGCCGGTCGTGGATGTCGACGGCGTAGGTGTCCTCCACCGACACCGACTTCGCCTCTCGTTCGGCCACCACCGGCCGGTCGTCACGGGCCAGCGCCATCGCGTACAGCGCGTGTCCATGGGCCTTGCCGAGCAGCCGGACCAGTTCGTCCTCGCCCGCCTCGGACAGCTCCAGCACGGTGGTGATCCCGGCGCGCCGGAGATGGTCGCCGGTGGCGGGGCCGACCCCGGGCAGGGTGCGGACCGGCATCGGGGACAGCAGGGCGCGCTCGGTGCCCGGTTCGATGAGGACCAGGCCGTCGGGCTTGGCCCGCTCCGAGGCGATCTTGGCCAGCATCTTGGAGGCGGCGAGCCCCACCGACCCGGTCAGCCCCGTCACCGCCCGGATGTCCGCCCGCAGCCGGGCCCCGGTCTCGCGCGCCGACGCCTCGTCCCAGGCGGCGTCGCCGGCCTCCAGGTCCACGAACGCCTCGTCCAGGCTCAGCGGCTCCACCAGTGGGGACAGCTCTCGCAGCAGCGCCATCACCTGGTCGCTGATCGACCGGTACAGCGCGAAGCGCGGCGTGAGGTAGGCGGCGTTCGGCGCGAGCCGCCTGGCCTGGGCGGTGGGCATCGCCGAGTGCACCCCGAACACCCGTGCCTCGTAGGACGCGGTGGCCACCACTCCGCGCGGCCCGATCCCGCCCACCACGACGGCCTTCCCGCGCAGGCTCGGCTTGGACGCCTGCTCCACCGAGGCGAAGAAGGCGTCCATGTCGAGATGGAGGATGGTGGGCGCGTTTCTCACAGGTCCGATGCTGCACCACGCCACTGACAACAGCCCCCGCGCGGGGGCGCCCTGTGGAAAACGGTGCCGGCCGGTCTCAGACGGCGCGGTTGCGCCGCCGGGCCAGTTCGTCGGCCGGGTTGTGCCCGATGAGCGTCTCGCCGGTGTCGACGCGCTCGCCGTGGAGCTGCGACAGGGCGCTCTCCACGTCCCGCCAGACCACGCCGACGGCGATCCCGAAGATGCCCTGGCCGCCCTGGAGCAGCGCGTGGACCTCGTCCGGGGAGGTGCACTCGTACACCATGGCGCCGTCGCTCATCAGGGTCATGCGCTCCAGGTCGCGGAATCCGCGCTCCCTGAGGTGCTGCACGGCCGAGCGGATGTTCTGGAGCGAGACGCCGGTGTCCAGGAACCGCTTGACGATCTTCAGCACGACCACGTCGCGGAAGCTGTACAGCCGCTGCGTGCCCGATCCGTGCGCGGGGCGCACGCTGGGCTCGACCAGTCCCGTACGGGCCCAGTAGTCGAGCTGCCGGTAGGTGATCCCGGCGGCCGCACAGGCCGTGGGACCGCGGTATCCGATCTCCTCGGACGTCATGGCCGCCGCCCCTTCACCGTCAGGCACCACCGTCGGCCGCTGCGGAGCGTGATCGGCCACGCCGCCGAGCTGTGGGTGTCCCCCGCCCGGCCGAAACCGTGCGCTCGGGGGAAGGTACGGGCCGCTGTCCCCGAAACCGTGTCCGGGGGCACCCCCAGCCGTACCGTCGCCGCTCATCCTCACGCCGACCTCCGTCCTTGACCTGCCTTGTCGACGGTAGGCAGTCACCAGGGGTGCGTCAACGATCGCCACACTCGGCACGCCGAGTGATAATCACCCTGAGAGTGGTTTCTCGTGTCCCACCGCGGGGAAAGGCTAGCCGAATGCGCTCGCGGAGACGCGTAGGACGCTCTCACGGGACGTTGGCATGTGCCCTCGCTTCGGGCGTCACAGCGTGCCACGAGCCGGCCGGAAGCGGACCCTTCGTCCACCCGGCCGGCCCGCGGCGTCACTGGCTGCTGGTACCGAAGTCCTCGGGCGAGATCTGGTCGAGGAACTCGCGGAACTTCTCCACCTCGTCCTCCTGCTCGTCCGGGATGGCGATGCCCGCGTCGTCCAGCACCCCGTCACTGCCGTAGATCGGCGTGCCGGTGCGCAGGGCGAGCGCTATGGCGTCGGACGGCCGCGCGCTCACCTCGACCCCGCTGGCGAATACCAGCTCCGCGTAGAAGACACCCTCTCGCAGATCGGTGATGCGTACTTCGGTCAGCTCCTGGCCGACCGCCTCCAGCACGTCCTTGAACAGGTCGTGCGTCAGCGGCCGCGCGGGAGCCATGCCCTGCTGGGCGAAGGCGATCGCGGTCGCCTCCCCCGGCCCGATCCAGATGGGGAGGTAGCGGTCGCCTCCCACTTCGCGCAGGAGCACGATCGGTTGGTTGGAGGGCATTTCGACCCGGACACCTACGACATCGAGCTCGTTCACACAGCAACCCTAGGCCGTGCTCGGGACGTTTGGGTAGTCGGGCCGGGAACAGGTGGGCGATCCGGCGCAAGCCGACCGGGTCGGGGCACTCCGCCCCTCAGGGCAGCCGCATCCCGAGCGCGGCCTTCACCAGAGCCGAGTGCAGCTTCATGGTGAGCGCCGCCAGCTCCCTGGTACGGGCCTCGGCGAGCGTTCTGGTCTGCGGGTTGCGGTGCCGCTTCAGGGGGGCGACGACCTGGTCGACCAGCCCCGCCTCGCGCTCGGCGGCCGCCTTCATCACCCGCAGATGGCGGGGCTCGATGCCGAACCGGCCCAGTTCGGCCACCAGCGCGGCCACGGTGACGGCCTCGGCGTCGTACACGCCGTCGGCCAGGGGGGCGAGGAGCCCGTACGACTCCCACTCGTGGAGTTCGGCCTCGCCGATGTCCGCCGCGGCCAGCAGTTCGTCGCGGCCGATCCGGGCGACCGTGGACCGCTCGGCCTCCTCGGGGTCGTCGTCGCCGCTGCGCTGCCGGCCGACGACGGGCAGCGGGGCGGCCTCGCCGCGCTCCATGGCGTCCAGATGCTCCCGGATCACCTTGAGCGGCAGATAGTGGTCCCGCTGCATCCTGAGGACGTGGCCGAGGCGTTCCACGTCACGGGGGCTGAACTTGCGGTACCCCGAGGGGGTCCGCTGCGGCTCGATGAGCCCCTCCGACTCCAGAAAGCGGATCTTGGAGATGGTGACTTCGGGGAACTCGTCGCGCAGCACGTTCAGCACCGTGCCGATGCTCATCAGCCCACTGTCCCTGGCGGCGGTACCGCTTCCGGCACCGCCGCTCGGTGTTTGAAGCATGGACCTTCCCTGAGGTTCCCCCGGACGGGCGTCCGGGGGTGGGTCAGACTCCTTGCCGGCTCGCGTAGAAGACCAGCCGGTACTTGCCGATCTGCACCTCGTCACCGTTGGCCAGCGCCACCTGGTCGATCCGCTCGCGGTTGACGTAGGTGCCGTTCAGGCTGCCCACGTCGGCCACCGTGAAGGAACCGTCGGGCGAGCGGCGGAACTCCACATGGCTGCGGGAGACCGTCACGTCGTCCAGGAAGATGTCGCTCTGCGGGTGACGCCCCGCCGTGGTCAGGTCACTGTCCAGGAGGAAACGGCTGCCGGAGTTCGGACCCCGGCGGACCACCAGCAGCGCCGAGCCGACCGGCAGCGCGTCGACCGCCGCCTGCGCCTCGGGAGACAGCATCGGCATCGCCGTCTGACCGGTGACCTCGGAGTCGTACGCCTCGATGCCGGAGATGGAGATCGTGGACGTGGTCTCCGACGGACGCTCCGGCGTCACACCGGGACGCAGGGGCGCGCCGCAGTGGGAGCAGAAACGGGCGTTCTCCGCGTTGCGGTTCCCGCACCTCGTACACACCAGGGCCGACATGGACGGAGCCTCCTGCCGCGACGGTTGCCCGAAACCTATGCCGCCGCCCTGGCCAGGGTCAACGGACGCCGCGCCCTGTCCCCCGGAAGTGCCACCACCCGGACCAGCCACCTGGTCCCGGAACAGCGGACGCTGCCCTTCCTCGTCGGGCTGTGCGCGATGACGGGCCGTCGCGTTCTCGTTGCCCTCTCGCGCGCTCTTGCCGAACAACTTCCCAAACAACTTCACGGGCGATTCCCCTTGACCGAAACAGACCCGCCCGTGGGGCAGGACGAACCCAGAATGCCTACACCGACCGATCCGGACATCTTCACAACGTCCGTATCCACCCGACAGTTTCCACCACGCACCACCCCTTCGGTGCGGCGACCCCCCGCAACCTCATGCCCCCGCCCGACGCCGCCCATGCACCGCCGGTTCACCGCGAGGACGACCGAGCGTAGTCAGGCAGCTTCGCTTGCCGCAAGGCATCCACGACGATCTTGTCCGACCGCTCCACACTCACCGTGGCCTGCTCCTTCTCCAAGCTCTGCACCACGCCTCCAGGGATGTTCAACGCCGGTTCGAGGTCCTGCGGCTTGCCGATGACCTGGAAACGATAAGGGGCGTTGATCTTGTTCCCGTCGACCGCGACGCTACCGTCCGTGTCCGAGAAGTAGGTGTTCGCCACCACGCGCACCCCGTTGACCTCTATCGCCTCGGCACCGGCCGCGCGCAGCTCCTGGATCGCGTCGAGCAGCATGTCGGACTCGACAGCTCCCTTCGTGTCCTGGACGGTCATCGTGATGCCGGGACCGGTCGCGCCCACGGTGCCCGCGAGTATGCCGAGTTGACGCTCCTTCTCGGCGGTCTGCCTGCGCGCCTCCGCGGCCTGGTCGGAGCTGCTCTGCAACTCCTGACGCTGCTTCTCCAGCCCCTGCTTCTCGTCCTCAAGACGCTGGGTACGGTCGTCCAGTTCATCGAGGATGCGGACCAGATCCTCCTGGCGGGCCCCGCGCAGCGCGCTGTCGCCGTCGCTGTTGGAGGCCACCTGCACGGCCAGTCCGAAGCCGAGCCCGAACAGCAGCAGCGCCACGATCAGTTGGGCGCGCGTCAGCCGGGGCGGCCAGAGACCGTCGATCAGCCGCTGACGCCCGGTGAGCTGCGGCTGGGCCGCCTGCTCCGGCACCGGCTCCGCGGGAGCGGGCTCGGGGGCCGGCCGGGGCG
>NZ_MUNH01000509.1:242-14626 GCF_002154615.1 Streptomyces recifensis | reverse complement strand
GCCCGCTGAGCGAGACGGTCACCGACACCTGGGCGTGGCTGCGCGAGCGCGGCCCGTCCGACACGCCCTACCGGCAGGGTGACATCCCCCTCGGTATCGACCCGGAGAAGGAGCGCGGCGTACTCCGCGCCTGGCAGGCGAAGGCGGGCACCCGATGACCGGACGAGAGCACGGCACACCGCGTCAACTGCACGACTGGTTCGCCGCGTCGGCACGGGAGCACGGCGACCTCGTCGCCCTGGAGGTCGGCGGCGAGCGGCTGACCTACCGGGAGCTGGACGAACTGGCCTCGGCCCTGGCCGCCGAGATCCTCACCGCACACGGCGGGCGCGCCCCGCGCCGGGTGGGCCTGACGACCGCGTCGAGCGTCCTGACGTACGCGGCGGCCCTCGCGGTGCTGCGGCTGGGCGCGGCCGTGGTCCCGCTGAACACGGCCTTCCCCCCGGCGCGGCTCGCCACCATCGCACGCACCGCCGGTCTGGAACTGCACCTGAGCGACCGCGCCCCGGCTCCCGAAGGCCCGGAGATACCGGCCCTGCTCCTGTCCGGGGAACTGCTGACCCGGCTGCGCGACGGCCGGGCGGCCCCGGACCCGCTGCCCCCGGCCGAGGTGGCGCCGGAGGACATCGCGTACGTGCTCTTCACCTCGGGCTCCACCGGCACCCCCAAGGGCGTACCGATCGCGCACCGCAGCATGGACGCCTTCCTGCGGTACGTCATCGACCGCTACGCGCTCGGGCCCGGCTGCCGGATGGCCCAGAACAGCGGCCTGGCCTTCGACGCGTCCGTCCTGGAGATGTTCGGTGCCTGGGGCTCGGGCGCCACGCTGGTCGTGCCGCCGAGGGCCGAACTCCCCAAACCCGCACGGTTCGTGGGCCGCGAGGGGATCACGCACTGGTTCTCCGTGCCGTCCGTGATCACCATGGCCGACCTCACCGGAGGGCTCGCCCCCGGCTCGATGCCGTCGCTGCGCTGGACCCTCTTCGGCGGCGAACAGCTCACGGTGCAGCAGGCCAGAGCCTGGCGCAGGGCCGCGCCGCACACCGTCATCGAGAACGTGTACGGGCCGACCGAGCTGACCATCCTCTCGTCGCAGTACCGGCTGCCCGACCGGACGGAGGACTGGCCGGACACGGCCAACGGCACCCTGCCCATCGGCGAGGTCTACCCCCACCTCGACCACCAGGTGGTGGACGAGGAGGGCCGGACCGCCGATGTGGGTGAGCTGCGGCTGCGCGGCGTCCAGCGGTTCGCCGGATACCTCGACGAGAAGGACAACCGGGGGCGGTTCCTGGACGCCGCGGGACGTCCCGTGGAGACCGACGGTCCGTACGTGCCGGACGAGAAGCACTGGTACCGGACCGGTGACCTGGTCCAGGTGCTGGAGGGCGGGACCCTGGTGCACCTCGGGCGGCTCGACCAGCAGGTCAAGATCATGGGCCAGCGGGTGGAGATCGGCGAGACCGAGGCGGTGCTGCGGGAGCAGGACGACATCGGCCAGGTCGCGGTCGTGGCGCTGCGGGACGAGGACGGGCAGACCAGGCTGGAGGCCGCGTACACCGGTACCGCCCGGCCGGCCGCCGAGCTGCGGCAGGCGCTCTCGGCACGCCTGCCGCGCTACATGGTGCCGCACCGGTTCACGCACCGGCCCGAACTGCCGCTGAACCACAACGGAAAGCTGGACCGCCGGGTCCTGGCGGACCAACTGGCCGCGATCCGGAACTGATTCGGGCGCGGACCGTCAGCCGCGGTCGGCGGCCAGCAGAGTGCCGAGCGTCTTCCAGAGCAGCGGCCAGTCCTCGGTGAAGTACATGTGGCCGCCCGGCATGTCCGCCACCTGCGCGCCCGAGGCGCCGTACTCGGACCAGCGGGCCGCGTCCTCGTACCGCACCAGGTCGTCCCCGGTGCCGCGCAGCACGGTCAACGGCATGGGCAGCGGGGGGCCGGCAGACGGGACGTAGGCGTCCTGGACCGCCAGGTCGGCCCGGAGCGCCGGCAGCAGCAGCTCCCGCAACTCCGGCTCGTGCCAGGCCTCGTGGTCGTACCCGACCAGGTCGCGCAGCCGGGCGACGAACGCGTCGTCGTCCAGCGCGGCGCCGTCCATCCTGGGGCGGTCGACGTCGGGTGCCGCGGCCCCGCTGACCACCAGGTGTTCCGGCAGTGGTGCCCCCTCGGCGGCGAGCAGCCGGACCGTCTCGTACGCGAGCAGCGCGCCGAAGCTGTGCCCGAAGACGGCGAACGGCCCGGTCCCCGCGGCCTCGCGGATCTGCTCGGCGCAGACGCGCGCGGCGTCCGCCATGGTCGTGCAGGGTTCCTGGACGAACCATTCGTCCCGCCCCGGAAGCTGCACCGGAACGACGTGGAACGGCAGGTCGGGCCGGTTCTGCCAGGGACGGAAGACTCCCGCCCCGCCTCCGGCGTAGGGCAGACACATGAGGGAGAGCGTCATCGTGGACTCCAGGGGCGCGCGGACGCGGAGTTGGGGGCGGGGGTCACCGGCGGGCCCAGCGGCCGAGGGCCTGCGCACGGCGCGCACCGCGCTGGGCGCCCGTCCCCGCCTCAGCGGGAGACGGGCCCGCACCGGCGGCGACCAGGACGTCTTCCGGGCCGGTGTCTTCCAGGGTGTCCAGGAACGCGGCCAGCGCGCGCACGGTGGTGTGCCGGAACAGGTCGGCCGCGTGCAGCCGGGGATGCCGGGCCCGCAGCATGGTCAGCACCCGCAGGATGCCCGAGGAGGTGCCGCCCAGGTCGAAGAAGGTGGCGCCCACGTCGGTGACCGGTTCGCCCAGGACGCGCTCCCACACCTCCACGACCGCACCCGCGGCCGTCCCCGGCAGCGAGACCGGGGCGGACCGGGCCGCCTCGGCGCCGGCGGCGGCCCAGTCGGCGAGGACCCGCCGGTCCAGCTTGCCGTTGGGGGAGCGGGGCAGGCCGGCCACCCCGAGCCAGACGGTGGGGAGCATGGCCCCGGTGAGCCAGTCGGCCGTGCCGCGCCGCAGGTCCGTCGCGACGGCGGCGGGCAGCGGGCGGGGAAGGGGACCCGCCTCGGGGTCGTCCTCCCGTACCAGGAAGGCGACGACTCCGGTGAGGTCCGGCAGGGGTGCGACGGCGGCGTCCTGGACGCCGGGACGCCTGCGCAGGGTGGTCTCGATCTCCCCCGCCTCGATGCGCTGGCCGAGCACCTTGACCTGCTCGTCGGCCCGGTGCAGGAACTTGAGCCCGGCGCCGGGGGTGAAGGACACCACGTCACCGCTGCGGTATCCGGTACCGGCGCCGGGCAGGGCGGGGAAGCGCTCGGCGGTCAGGTCCGGGCGCCGCCAGTAGCCGTTGCCCACGCCGGTGCCGGAGATCAGCAGGTCACCGGGGCAGCCCGGCGGCAGATCGCGGCCGGCCGGGTCCACCACATGGCAGCGCACGCCCGGCAGCGGCAGGCCGATGTGCACGGGAGCACCCGGTCTCACCCGCCACAGCGTGGTGTACACCGTGGCCTCGGTCGGCCCGTACCCGTTCAGGACCGGGCCGGGGACGAGTCCCGCGAGGTCGTCGGCCAGGTCGGCCGCGAGCGGCTCGCCGCCGACCAGGAGAGCGCCGAGCCGGCCGAGGAACGCGCGGCCCTCCCGCGAGGCGGTGTGCAGCCGGGCGGCGGACGGGGTGCACTGGTAGAACGCGCCGTCGGGGTCCGGCACGTCCTGGAGCACCGTCCGGTGGCTGGTCAGGTGCAGGGTGCGGCCGCTGGTCAGGGGCCAGACCAGCTCGATGAGACTGATGTCGAAGGACGAGCTGGTGCCCGCCAGGACCACGGCGGGGCCTTCGGGGAACTCGGCGTCGAAGGCCGCGAACAGGGCGCACAGGTTGTCGTGCCGGATGACGGCGCCCTTGGGGCGACCGGTCGAGCCCGAGGTGTACATGACGTACGCCGGGGCGTCGGCGGGGACGTCCGGCCAGCTCGCCGGTGCCGGGGCGGAGGAGTCGGGGGCCAGCGTCGGCAGGTCCGCCAGCAGGGGAGCCCGCGCGATCAGCGCGGCGGGCTCGGCGTCCCGCAGCACGTAGCGCAGCCGTTCAGCCGGGTGGTCGGGGTCGAGCGGCACGTAGGCGGCGCCGGCCCACCAGGTGGCCAGGACGGCGGTGACCAGGTCGGGAGAGCGGTCCAGGTGGATGGCGACGCGGTCGCCCGGTCCCACACCGGACGCGAGGAGTGCCGCCGCCAGGTCCCGGGCGCGGTCGGTCACCGCGGCGTAGTCCAGCTCGGTACCGGCCGCGCGGACGGCCGGGGCCGCCGGGTGCCGGTCCGCCCGGTGCCGGATGACGTGGTGCACCGGCTCGGCGGCGGCGCCGGCCGCGGGGGCGGCGAGCGCCGCGAGTTCGGCGCGCTCGTCCGCGCCCAGGAGGTCGTAGCTGGTCAGGGGCCGGGCATCCGGTGCGGTCAGGGCGTCCAGGGCGGCGACCAGATGGCCGAGGAAGCGTTCCGCGGTCCCGGCGTCGAGTGCGGCGCGGGGGTGGGCCACGACCAGGTGCTCGCCGCCGTCCGGGGCGTGCAGCAGGGTGACGCTCAGGTCGTACTCGACCTGGTCGGAGCCGGGCGGGTCCATCCGCCAGCGCAGTCCCGAGGCGTCCACCGTCTCGGTGAACAGCGCGCCCTGAGTGCACATCAGCTGGGTGAAGGGCTTGCGGTCGGGGTGCCTGGGCGCGCCGGTGACGGCCAGGATCTCCTCCAGCGGCAGCTCCGCGTGCTCGACCGCGTCGAGGAGGGATTCCAGCGTCCGGTCGAGCAGGGTCTCCGTCGTCGCGCCGGCCAGGCCGATCCGGACCGGGATGGTGTTCTGCAGGCAGCCGACGGCCGAGATGCCCCGGGTGTCCCGCTCGGCGCCGCTGACCGTCGCGACGACCATGTCGTCGGTGCCGCCGTACCACCCCGCGACCCAGGCCAGGGCGCTCATCACCTGGGTGAAGGGGCTCGCCCCGGTCTCCGCCGTGAGCCCGCGCATGCGGTCCACGAGGGCGTCGGGCAGGCGCGTGGCGGCCGAGGCGCGGGCCCGGTCCGTGCCGGGCGTCAGTTGCGGGAGGGAGCAGTTCTCGGGGGCCTGGTCGAGGGTGGTGGCCCAGAACTTCCGGAGCACGTCCTGCCGTTCGGGGGACGGGGCCCCCTGCGGCGGCTCGGCGTCGGCGAGGCTGTCCGGGCCCGACCCGTGGGCGGTGGTCAGCGAGGCGAGCAGGGCCGGTGCGGAGCCGTCGTCGAAGACGCCGTGGTGCACGGAGAACAGCAGGTGGGCCCGGTCCGCGCGATGCAGCACGGCGATACGGCACAGCGGTGCGCCGGCGTGGTCGAACGGGGCGCCTAGAGCGGTCAGTTGACCGTCGAGGACCTGCCGCGCCGCCTCCTCGTCCTCCGGCAGGGCGCGCACGTCGACCGGGACCTCGGAGACCGGGTGGAGGTGCTGGACCAGACCCTCGGGCTCCATGCGCAGGGACACGCGCAGGGCGGGCTGGGCGCGCAGCACGGCACGCACCGCCGCGAGCAGCCGGTCGAGGTCCACCGTCCCGGAGGCGGTCAGGCGATGCACGATGGCCGGCCGCGGCTGCTGCATGTCGAGAACGAAGAAACGGAGCTGGCCGGGAGTCGCAGGATTCTGCATTCGGCGTCCTTATTCGGTCGACTGCGAGAATTTCCGGATCGTAAGTGGGTCCGCGCGAAGTCGTCAAGATCCATCAGAGGGCTATTGGGTGAATGGAAAGGCGCATACCTCATCGGCGTACTTCGTGGATCGGCTTTACAGGAATGCCAAAAGATACGGGCAGACTCGGTGGGAATGTTCGAGTTTCGTCCCTTTTGGGCTCGTTACCCTGCCAGGTCGTCGAAAACACCTGTCTATATTCGGCCGGTGGCTCGTTCTCATCGCCCCGTCTCTCGAAATTGTTGGTTGACAGTTCCCTTCCGATATGGCGATGATCTTCCCCGTTCTCGCGGCCCGTCGGGCTGCAGTCACCGTCGAAGTCATTGGTAGGTGGTGTTCTGTGTCACGAGAAGTGGTATTCACGGAGGAGCTCGCCGCACTCTGGAAAGAAATGCTCGGCGATGAAGCCGATCTGAACACCGGGTTTATTGCCAATGGCGGGGACTCGTTGCAGGCGGTGTTGTTCGCCGACCGGGTATTCAGACTCACCGGCCGGGAGCTCGACTACCTGGAAATCCTGGAAGCCCCGGACGTGGCCGCTCTAGCGGCTTCCGTCCTCGCCGGTGACCGTGAGTAGAGGGCCGGCGGTGCTGCCCCTCACGCCCGGCCAGTGCGACCTCTACGCGGCCGACCGCAGCGCCGAGCACCCCGCCACCTACAACTCGGCGCTGTTCCTGCGGGTCGACGGCACTCTCGACGAGGACGCGCTTCGCACCAGGTTCGCCGCACTGCTCGACGCCCACCCGTTACTGGGCTCGCGGGTGACGGAGGAGCAGGGGAAGCTGGTGTTCGCTCCGGCCCGCCGTGCCCCGCAGCTGTTCGTGACCGAGGCACCCGTCGACCCGGACGGACCGCTCGCCCACGCCCGTCTGCGCCGGGAGGCGCTGCGCCCGTTCGACCTGGACGACGGCCCCCTGCTGCGGGTCGTCCTCGTCCGCCACGACTCCTGTACGGCGCACCTCTGTCTGACGGCCCACCATCTGATCGTGGACGAGACGTCCATGGCGGTGCTCGCCCAGTGGCTTCTCGGCGACCTGCCCGACCTGCCCGGCGAATCCTTCGCGCAGTGGTCCCTCGGCAGGCACGAACTGCCGCCCGAGCGACGGGAGCGGGCCGCCGAGCTGGCCCGTCAGCTCGCGCCCGGCGTGTCCGCGGCCCTGGAATGGGGCCGCGGCTCCTCCGAGGCCGGCCCCTCCGGCGCGGTGCCCCTGCTGATCCGCGACGCGGTGTGGGACGGCGCGGGCAAGCTCGCCGCCGAACTGGGCATCACCCAGCACTCCCTGATCCTCGCCGTCGCCGGCCTGGTCCTGGGCCGCAACGGCGCCACCGCCCGCCCGGTGCTCGGCACCACCGTCTCCCGCCGCACGCCGCGCCACGCGAGTGCCATCGGCTACTTCAGTGCCACGGTGCCGGTTCCCCTGGACACTGACGGCGACCAGACCGTGGCCGACTACCTGCGCGGCTCCCACCGGCGGGCCATGACCGCCTACCGGGACGCCGACCTGCCGCTGTCGACGGTGCTGCCGGCCTCGGACCGCGCCGGCCTCTCCCTGGTCGTCGTCCCCTGCCGCACGGTGCCCGACATCGTCACCCCCGAGCTGACGGCGGCCCCGCTGCCGGACCCCGGTTTCGGCCCCGCCCAGTTTCCCCTCGCCCTCTACATCCGGCAGGACCTCGGCGGTGAGCGGCGCGGCCTGCTGCGGCACCGGGCGACCGAGGTGGACGACGCCGCGGCCACCCGCTTCTGCCGCCAACTGGAGACCACCCTCGCAGCCATGGTCGAGAACCCGAGCACCTCCCTCGCGCGCCTCTCCACCGTCCCCGCGACCGAACCGGCCGACCACGCCGAGCCGTTGGCGGCCGGCAGCACTCCTGCCGGCGCCGACCTCGCCGCGCTCTTCGCCGCGCGGGCCGCCCGTCTGCCCGGTCGCGTCGCCGTCAGCGGTGAGCACCTGAGCCTGACCTATGCCGAGCTGGACGAGCGCGCCACCGCGCTCGCCCGGTCGCTGGCCGAGGCCGGGGTGCGCGCGGAGGACCGGGTCGGTGTCTGCCTGCACCGCGGCACGGACCTGATCGTCGCCCTGCTCGCGGTGCTCAAGGCCGGCGCCGCCTACGTCCCCCTCAACCCGGACTACCCCCGCGAGCGGCTCGCCTTCGTCGCCGAGGACACCGGCCTCACCACGGCCGTGACCGACTGCGACCCGGAACTGCTGCCGTCCCACCTGACACTGATCCCCGCCGACGCCACTCCCGAACGGTCCGACACCCCGCTGCCGGACCCCGACCCGGAGCGGGTGGCCTACGTCATCCACACCTCCGGCTCGACCGGCACCCCCAAGGGCGTCCTGGTCCGGCACCGCAATGTCGCCGCGCTGCTGGCCGCGACGGCCGGCCCGGAAGGGTTCGGGTTCGGCGAGGACGACGTCTGGTCCCTCTTCCACTCCTTCGCCTTCGACTTCTCCGTCTGGGAGATCTGGGGGTGCCTGCTGACCGGCGGCCGCCTCGTCGTCGTACCGCACTGGGTCGCCCGCGACCCGGAGGGCTTCCACGCCCTCCTCGCCGCCGAGCGCGTCACCGTGCTCAACCAGACCCCGTCCGCCTTCGCCCAGCTCCTGGCCGCCGACGCGGCCTCGCCGGACCCCCTCTCCGTCCGGCTGCTGATCTTCGGCGGGGAGCCGCTCGACCCGCGGATGCTGCTGCCCTGGATGGACCGCTACCCGGAGCGGGAGTGCCGGGTGGTCAACATGTACGGCATCACCGAGACCACCGTGCACTGCACCTGGCGCGACCTGACCCGGGCGGACGCCCTCGCCGGGACGCGCTCGGTGGGCCCCGCCCTGCCGGGGTGGCGGCTGTACGTGCTGGACGAGGAGGGGCGCCCGGTGGCTCCGGGCGTACCCGGCGAGATCCACGTCGCGGGCAGCGGCGTCAGCGCCGGGTACCTCAACCGGCCGGAGCTGACCGCCGGACGCTTCGTGCCCGGCAGCTCCGCCGGACTCCCGGAGGAGGTCCTCTACCGCTCCGGCGACCGGGGGCGCCTCCTGCCGGACGGCCAGCTGGAGCACCTGGGGCGGCTCGACGACCAGGTCAAGATCCGCGGCCACCGCATCGAGCTGGGCGAGATCAGCGGCGCGCTCCTCGCCCACCCCGCCGTCACCGGAGCCGCCGCGGTCGTCCGGGACGCCCATGACGCGGCCACCGCGCGCATCGACGCCTACCTCGTCGGCGCCGACACCGCGCCGGACCTCGCCGAGCTGCGCCAGTGGCTCGCCGCCCGGCTGCCCTCGCACATGCTGCCCGCCACCCTCACGCCGGTGCCGTCGCTGCCGCTGACCGTCAACGGAAAGCTCGACACGGCCCGGCTGCCCGAACCGGCACGCGGGAACGACCCCGCTCCGCCGGAGGACGGTGCCGCCCCGCGCGAGCCCGCGGGCGCCGCCGACCGGCTCGCCCGGGTGTGGCAGGAACTCCTCGGCGTCCCGGTGGGCGTCGACGACAACTTCTTCGAGCTGGGCGGCAATTCCCTGCTCGCCGTCCGGCTCAACACCCTTCAGCGCACGACCGGATTCCCGGGCTCCCAGCTCAAGCACATATTCCGCAACCCGACCCCGCGCCGCCTCGCGGCGATCATCGGTCCGCCCGCCGGCGGACGGACCACCCAGGAGGAAGCGTGAGCGAGTACAGCCAGGACCACGACCCCAGTACGGGCGCCGAGGAGACGGACGCCGTCGCGGTCGTCGGCCTGTCCCTGCGCGTGCCCGGCAGCGCCGACCCCCGAAGCTTCTGGCGGTCCGTCACCGACGGCGTCGTCTCCCTGCGGGCCGACGCGCCCGGCGGTGGCCTGCACGCGGGCCAGATCGAGCGGTTCGACCGCTTCGACGCCGACCTGTTCGGCATGCTGCCCGCCCAGGCTGCCGCCACCGACCCCCAGCACCGTGTCCTCACCGAGGTGGCCTGGCAGGCCCTGGAGGACGCCGGCATCGACCCGGAGCGGGCCACCGGCCGCATCGGCGTGTTCGTGGGCTGCGGCAGCGAGACGTACTACCGCGAGCACGTGCTCAAGGACGAGAAGACGGTGCGCGTCCTCGGCACCGAACAGCTCGCTCTCGGCAACTCCCGCGACTTCCTGGCCACCGGCCTCGCCTACCGGCTCGGGCTGACCGGCCCCGCGATCACGGTCCAGACCGCGTGCTCCACCTCCCTCGTCGCCGTCCACCAGGCCATCCGCAGTCTGCTCACCTACGAGTGCGACATCGCGATCGCGGGCGGAGCCACCGTGCACCTCGACGAGGAGCAGGGCTACGTCTTCACCGAGGGCGGCATCACCTCGCCCGACGGCCGGTGCCGCGCCTTCACCGAGGGCTCGGCCGGCACGGTGCCCTCCAGCGGTGCCGGGATCGTGGTGCTGCGCCGGGTCTCCGACCTCCCCGGAACCGGCGAGAACGCCCGAGCCCACCTGCTGGGCAGTGCCGTCAACAACGACGGTGCCGCCCGCATGAGCCCCACCGCGCCCAGCCCGCAGGGCCAGGCCGACGTCCTGCGCGAGGCCCTGGCCGTCGCGGGGCTGGACCCCGCCGACGTCGGCTACGTCGAGACGCACGGCACCGGCACGACCCTGGGCGACCAGGTCGAACTCGCCGCGCTGGCCGAGGTGTACGGCCGCCGGCCCGCCGACTCCGGGCTCGCCCTGGGCGCGGTGAAGCCCAACATCGGGCACTGCGACTCGGCGGCCGGTGTCATCGGCCTGATCAAGGCGGTCCTCGCGGTCGAGGCGGGCGTGGTGCCGCCGATCCCGTCCCAGCCCGGCGACGGCCCCGACGTGGAGCTGGGCTCCCCCTCCTTCGAGCTGCCCCGCGTCTCCCGGCCCTGGCCCGACGGCCGGCCCCGCACCGCGGGCGTCAGCTCGTTCGGGCTCGGCGGCACCAACTGCCACGTCCTGCTCACCGCGGCGCCCCGGCCCACCGAGCCGGCCGAGTCCGCGCCGTCGACGCGGCGGGTGCCGCACCTCGCCGCGCTGTCCGCGGCCACCCCCGAGGCCCTGCGGCGCAAGGCCCGCGACCTGGCGGCCTGGCTGGAGGGCGACGGCGCCGATGTGCCGGTGGGCGAACTCACCGGCACGCTGTGGCACCACCGCCGGGCGCTTTCCGAGCGCTGGGCGACCGCGCTGCCCGCCGACCCCGCCCAGGCGCGCGAGCGTCTCGCGGCCGCGCTGACCGTGCTGACGGGCAACGGCGGCCGTCGTGCCCTGACCGCGCCGCGGCTCGCCGCCGTGCTGCCCGGCCAGGGGGTTCCGCTCGCCGGTGCGGGAGCGGGACTGGCCGCCGTGGACGACCGGTTCGCGGCCGACCTGGCCGAACTCGCCGCCGAGGTGCGCCGGGCCGGCGGCCCCGACCTCGCCGACGCCCGGAACTGGCCGGCCGACGACCCGCGCCTGCTGGACACCGCCGTGGTCCAGCCCCTGCTGCTGATCCTCGGCCTGGCGGGCCTGCGCCACGCCGAACGGCACGGCCTCACACCGGGACTGCTGCTCGGACACAGTGTCGGCGAGCTGACCGCGGCCACCCACGCGGGCGTCTTCTCCGTGGCCGACGCGGTGGCCGCCGTCGTACGGCGCGGCAAGCTGATGGCCTCGGCCGAGCCCGGCACCATGACCGCCGTGCGTGCCGGCGAGGAGACCGCCGTACGGCTCGCGGCCGGCCTGGAGGTCGACGTCTGCGTGCTCAACGGGCCGGACAACACCGTCTGCGGCGGTCCCGAAGCCGCGCTGGCCGCGTTCGAGGAACGCTGCGCGGAGGCCGGTCTGCGGACCACGCGCCTGCCGGTCACCCGCGCCGGCCACTCGCGGGCCATGGCCGGGGCGGCCAGGGAGTTCGAGGCGTTCGTCGCCACCCTCACGCTCTCGGCACCCGCTGTGCCCATCGTCTCGGGGCTCACCGGCAAGCTCCTCACCGACGAGCAGGCGGTCGATCCGGCCTACTGGGGCAGCCAGTTGAGCAACCCGGTCCGGTTCACGGACGCGGTCACCACCCTGCTCGAAGCCGCCCCGGACACCGTCCTCGGCCTGCACCGCTCGCACGCGGCGACCGCCGAGGTACGCCGGGCGGCGAGCGCCGCGCGGCGCGACCTCCTCGTCGTCGACGCGGCGGACCGTGCAGGCGCCGACGAGGCCGCCGACTGGTACGGCGCCCTGGCGGCCCTGTGGACGGCGGGTCACACGCCCACCGGCCCGGCACGCCCCACCCGCGTCGTGGCGCTGCCCGCCTACCCCTTCGCCGACCAGCGGCACTGGGTGGCGGCCCCCGAGCTCCAGCCCCTGGAAGCCCCGGCCGGCGTACCCGTACCCGACCTGACCGCCACGGCCGACGAGGTCGCCCCCGTCGCGGCCCCCGCCGAGGAGCAGTCCGGGGACGTCTCGACGGCGGACGCCGTCCGGGCCCTGTGGCAGGACACCTTCGGCATCGCCGAACTGCGCCCCGAGGACAACTTCTTCGACCTCGGCGGCACCTCCCTGCACGCCGCCCACCTGGTCAGCGTCGTCAACGACGCCCTCCTGGTGGAGATCCGGCTCCAGGACCTGTACGAGAACTCCTCCCTCGCCGGGTTCATCGCCCGCACCGAGGAACTCGCGGCCGAACGCGACGACGTCGCCCTGCTGCGACTGCTGGAGGAGATCGAGAGCGAGGAGGGCCAGAACAGCCATGAGTGATCTCTCCGCGCGCCTCGACGCGCTGACCCCGGAACAACGCCGCCAGCTCAGCGCGGGCCTGCGCGCCCGGCGCGCCGAACAGCAGCGCGGCCCGGTGCAGCTCTCCGAGAAGCTGCGCCGCAGCCTGTACTTCTTCGCCAGCGCCGATCACGCCGACGCCGCGAGCTACTACGCGTTCGTGCTGGAGGCCGCGGCCGCGGCCGACGCGGCGGGCCAGCACGCCGTGTGGTTCCCGGAGCGCCACTTCGTCGAGTTCGGCGGCTTCTCGCCCAACCCGTCGGTGCTGGCCGCCGCGGTCGCCGCCCGCACCAGCACCATCCGTATCCGGGCCGGGAGTGTGGCCGCCCCGCTGCACCACGCGGCCCGGGTGGCCGAGGAGTGGGCGGTCGTGGACGGCCTCTCCGGCGGCCGGGTCGGCCTCTCCTTCGGCAGCGGCTGGCACCCGGACGACTTCGCCCTGGCCCGTGCCGACTACCAGGACCGGCGCGAGGTCACCGGACGCACCATCGAGGACATCCGCGCGCTCTGGCGCGGGGAGACCCTGCCGTACCCCTCCACCGCGGGCACCACGACCCAGGTCCTGACCCGCCCCCGGCCCGTCCAGCCGGAGCTGCCGGTGTGGCTCACCGCCACCGGTACGCCCCAGACCTTCGTCACCGCCGCCACAGCGGGGTACGGGGTGGCGACCGCGCTCCTCGGGCAGACGATGCCCGCCCTGCGCGAGAACATCGCCCGCTACCGGCAGGCCTGGCAGGACGCCGGGCACCCCGGCGAGGGCGACGTCGTCGTGATGGCGCACGCGTACGTCAGCGACCGGCCGGACCTGGAGGACTTCCTCCGCCCGGCCATGCACTCCTACCTGCGGTCCTTCCGCAACCAGACGGGGAGCAGCGACGAACTCGTGCTGCTGGAGAACGCCTACCTGGACTTCCTTACCGGCCCCTCGCTCCTCGGCAGCCCCGCCAAGGCCCGGTCCGTCCTGGCCGACCTGGCCGAGGCGGGCGCCGACGAGGTGGGCTGCCTGATCGACTTCGGGCTGCCCGCCGCCGACGTGCTCGAAGCGCTGCCCGCCCTCTTCCACCTTGGTGTCCCCGCCGTCGAGAGGACCGCATGAGCACGCCCGCAGACCAGCGGCTGACGGCCCGGCTCGCCCGGCTCAGCCCCGCCCAGCGCGCCGCGCTCACCAGCCGGCTCGCCGCCCGCAACGGCCCGGTGCTGCGCCCGAGGCCGGGACCGCGCGACCGGTTCCCGCTCGGCATGGACCAGGAACGCCTGTGGATCCTCGACCAGCTCGATCCGGGGACCACCACCTACACCCTCGGCTACGGGCTCCGCGTGCGCGGCGCCTTCGACCGCGAGCTCTTCCGGCGCGCGGCGGACGGCCTGGTGAGCCGCCACGAACTCCTGCGCTCCGGCGCCGAGTCCGAGGACGGCCGGCCCTTCCTGCGGGTGCACCCCGACCGGCGGGCCGACCTCACCTTCACCGACCTGACGCGTGACGACACCACCGAGGTGCCGGCCGAGGAGGTGGAGGCGCGCCGGACGGAGTTCATCGCCGAGCAGGTGCGCCGCCCCTTCGACCTGGCCGCCGACCCGGTGCTGCGTCTCGCGGTCGCCAAGGTGGCCGAGGACGACCACCAGATCGTCGAGACGATGCCGCACTCGTTCGTCGACCAGTGGTCCTACGTGCGCCTCAACGAGGAACTCCTGGAGCACTACCGGGCGCTGGCCGAGGGACGCGCGCCGCGCGTGGCCGAGATGCCGGTCCAGTTCGGCGACTGGGCGCACTGGCAGCGGGAACGCTTCGCCGGCCCGCACGGCGCCGAACACCGCGCGTTCTGGCGGACCTTCCTGGAGGGCGTGCCCCAGCGCCTCGCGCTGCCCTACGACCACAGCCCCGACACCACCGACCACACCGGCGAGCACTACAACTTCACGCTCGACGGCACGGTCGCGGAGGCGTTCTTCCGGCACGCGAGAGAGGCCCGCACCACCCCGGCCACCGC
>NZ_MUNH01000509.1:0-177 GCF_002154615.1 Streptomyces recifensis | reverse complement strand
GACGACGGCCTGGTGGCGGGTCGGGACGACCGTCTACGGGCGCATCGAGTACCGGACGGCGCTGTTCGAGCACGCCACCGTCGCCGCCATGGCCGACCGTCTGCTCCAGCTCATCGAGCAGTTCACCCGGCACCCCGACCAGCCGCTGCGCCGCCCCGTCCCGGCCCTGCCCGCACC
>NZ_MUNH01000508.1:0-8705 GCF_002154615.1 Streptomyces recifensis | reverse complement strand
AGCTGGCCCGCGCCACCGGCAACTGGCCGCTGACCACGTGGTTCACCGCGAAGGGCGTGCCCGGGGACCTGCTCGCGCGGCACCCCTGGAACCGCCGCTCCGCCCCGACCTCGCTGGCCGAGAACATCGACGGCATGCCGGAGGACGACGACCTCAACTACCCCCTCCTGGGCCTGCTCCTGCTCCGCCGCCACAGCCGCGCCTTCACCACCGACGACGTGGCCCGGCTCTGGCTGGACGAACTGCCGCCCGGCCGTGCCTTCACCGCCGAGCGCGTCGCCCTGCGCAACCTCCTCGCCGGAGTCGAGCCCCCGCACACCGCCCGGTTCCGCAACCCGTTCCGGGAGTGGATCGGCGCCCTGATCCGGGCCGATGTGCACGGCTGGACCAACGCGGGAGATCCGGGGGCGGCCGCCGCGCAGGCACACCGGGACGCGGTCCTCACCCACACCTCCACCGGCGTGCACGCGGCGATGTTCGCGGCCGCCGTCATCGCGTCCGCCGCCACCGGCACCCAGGACGTGCACGCCTGTCTGCGCACCGGCCTCACGGTGGTCCCGCCCGCCTCCCGGCTGGCCCGCGCCGTGACCCACGCCGTGCGGCTGGCCGAGGAGCACCAGGACTTCGACGACGTGGTGGACGCCCTGCACGCCCTGCACGGCCCCGGCCAC
This sequence comes from Streptomyces recifensis, assembly GCF_002154615.1. Taxonomy (NCBI): domain Bacteria; kingdom Bacillati; phylum Actinomycetota; class Actinomycetes; order Kitasatosporales; family Streptomycetaceae; genus Streptomyces; species Streptomyces recifensis. Next base: position 8,034 of record NZ_MUNH01000508.1, on the reverse strand, counting down.
CACTGGGTGCACGCCCTGCCCAACACCGCCCTGATCGCCGCCGCCCTCACCCACGCAGACGGCGACTTCACCGGTTCGGTCTGCCGGGCGGTGTCGGGCGGCTGGGACACCGACTCCAACGGCGCCACGGCCGGCTGCGTCGCCGGCCTCCTCGCGGGCGCCCCCGACGCGCTGCCCGAGCGCTGGCGGGCCCCGCTGAAGAACCGGCTGGCCAGCACGGTCGCCGACTTCGACGGCACCGGTTTCGACACCCTCGCCCGACTCACCCACCTGGAGGCGACCCGCCCATGACCCACATCGTCGTGCTCGGCAGCACGAACATGGACCTCGTCACCTATGTCACCCGGGCCCCGCAGCGCGGCGAGACCGTCACCGGCCGGGAGTTCCGCACCATCCCCGGCGGCAAGGGCGCCAACCAGGCGATGGCCGCCGCCCGCGCGGGCGCCACGGTGTCGCTGATCGGCGCGGTCGGCAACGACGCGTACGGCGTCCGGCTCCGCGACAACCTCGAACACTCCGGTGTGGACACCGACTTCCTCCGTACGGTGGAGGGCCCGTCCGGCACCGCGCACATCGTGGTGGACGACGAGGGCAACAACGCCATCGTCGTCGTCCCCGGCGCCAACGGCACCGTCGACCACCTCTCCCCCGGCGACGAGGGCCTGATCGCCTCCGCCGACGCCCTGCTGCTCCAGCTCGAAGTACCGCTCCCGGCCGTGATCGCGGGTGCGGAGGCCGCGCGGCGCCACGGCGTCCGTACGGTCCTCACCCCCTCCCCCGCCCAGCCGCTGCCGGAGGAGCTGCTGAGCGTGACCGACGTGCTGGTCCCCAACGAGTACGAGGCCGTCACCCTCACCGGCCGCACCGACCCGCTCGACGCGGCCGTCGGCCTGCTCGACCTGGTGCCGGAGGTGGTCCTCACCCTGGGCGAGGCGGGCGTGCTGTACGTGTCCCGCGACACCGAACCGCTCGCGGTGCCCGCGCACCAGGTCGCCGCGATCGACTCCACCGGCGCGGGTGACACCTTCGCCGGGGCGTACGCGGTCGCCGTGGCCGAGGAGAAGCCGCTGCGGGAGGCGCTGTCCTGGGCGGCGGCCGCGGCCGCGCTGTCGGTGCAGCGGGAGGGCGCGTCGGCTTCGATGCCGTACCGCCCCGAGATCGAGGCGCAGTACACCTCATGAGCGCCGACCGCCCCGACGACGCCACCCGCCCGCCGCTGGACGGCCTGCGGGTGCTGGACCTGGCCACCCTTTTCGCCGGTCCGCTGGCCGCCACCATGCTCGGTGACTTCGGCGCCGAAGTGATCAAGGTCGAGCATCCGCTGCGGCCAGACCCGTCCCGCGGGCACGGCCCGGCCAAGGACGGCATCGGCCTGTGGTGGAAGATGCTCGGCCGCAACAAGCGGACCATCACCCTGGACCTGTCCCGCCCCGGCGGCCGGGACACCCTGCTGAGGCTCGCCGCCACCGCCGACGTGGTGATCGAGAACTTCCGTCCCGGCACCCTGGAGAAGTGGGACCTGGGCTGGCCCGAGCTGTCGGCGGCCAATCCCCGGCTGGTGCTGGCGCGGGTCACCGCCTTCGGCCAGTTCGGCCCGTACGCGCACCGGCCGGGCTTCGGCACGCTGGCCGAGGCGATGAGCGGCTTCGCGGCCCTCACCGGCGAGCCGGAGGCGCCCCCGACCCTGCCGCCCTTCGGGCTCGCGGACTCCGTCGCCGCCCTGGCCACCTCGTACGCCGTGCTCACCGCGCTGGCTGCCCGCCGGCGCACCGGCGCCGGGCAGGTGGTGGACATGGCGATCATCGAGCCGATGCTCGCGGTGCTGGGCCCCCAGCCGACCTGGTACGACCAGCTCGGCTACGTCCAGGAGCGCACCGGCAACCGGTCCGCGAACAACGCCCCGCGCAACACCTACCGCACCCTGGACGGCAGCTGGGTCGCGGTCTCCACCTCCGCGCAGTCGGTGGCGGAACGGGTGATGCGCCTGGTGGGCCGCCCGGAAATGATCGACGAGCCCTGGTTCGCCACCGGTGTGCAGCGGGCCGCGCACGCCGACGAACTGGACGAGGCGGTCGGCAACTGGATCGCCGCCCGCCCCCGTGACGAGGTGCTGGCCGCCTTCGAGAAGGCGGAGGCGGCGATCGCCCCGGTGCAGGACGTCCGGGACGTGTTCGAGGATCCTCAGTACCTGGCGCTGGACACGGTCACCACCGTGGCCGACCCCGACCTCGGCCCGCTGCGCATGCAGAACGTGCTCTTCCGGCTCTCCGCGACCCCCGGCGCGATCCGCTGGGCCGGGCGCGGGCACGGTGCCGACACCGACGCGGTCCTCACCGAGCTGGGCCTCGGCCCCGCCGAGATCGGCGCGCTGCGCGAGGAGGGTGCGCTGTGACCCCGTTGACCTGGCTCTACGTCCCCGGCGACCGGCCGCGTGTGGTGGACAAGGCGCTCGCGGCGGGCGCCGACGTGGTGGTGATCGACCTGGAGGACGCGGTCGCCCCGGACCGCAAGGAGTACGCCCGCGCGGCCACCGCGGAGCGGCTCGCGGACCCCCAGCCGGTCCCGGTCCACGTCCGCGTCAACGGTCCCGGAGGGCCCTGGGCGGCCGCCGACCTCGCCGCCCTGGCCGCGTTGCCGGGCGCCTCCGGGCTGCGGCTGCCCAAGGTGGGGGTGCCCGAGCAGATCCGCCGTACCGCGGAGGCGACCGCGCTCCCCCTGTACGCCCTGCTGGAGTCCGCCCTCGCCATCGAGCACGCCTACGCCATCGCCACCGCCCACCCCTCGCTGCGGGGCCTCTCCCTCGGCGAGGCCGACCTCCGCTCCGACCTCGGGGTACGGGCCGACGCGGGCCTGGACTGGTGCCGCTCCCGAGTGGTGGTGGCCGCCCGCGCGGCGGGCCTCGCCCCGCCGCCCCAGTCGGTGCACCCCGACGTCAGGGACCTGGACGGGCTCGCCGCGTCCTGCGCCCACGGCCGCGCGCTGGGCTTCGTGGGCCGCGCGGCGATCCATCCCCGCCAGCTCCCGGTGATCGCGCGGGCCTACCTGCCCACTCCGGAGGAGGTGGCGGAGGCGGAGACGGTACTGAAGGCGGCGGCCGCCGAGCAGGGCGCCCTCGCCCTCCCGGACGGCCGCTTCATCGACGCGGCTGCGGTGGCGCAGGCGCAGCGCATCCTGTCGATGGCGGGCGGGTCCTGAACACGCCGGAGGGCGCCCGGCAGAGTTCCGGGCGCCCTCCGGCGTGCGTACGGGGGCGGCGTCAGCCCTTCTTGCCGGAGTCGGCGGTGTCCTTGATCCCGGCCTCGGCATCGGGGCCGGACTCGGACTCGGGTTCAGCCTTCTCGGCATCCCCGGCCTTCTCGGTCTTCTCCGCCTCGGTCCCGTCGGCCTTCGCGTCCTTGGCCTCGGTCTCGGTCTCCCCGTCACCCGCGTCCGCCTCGGCCCCACCGGCATCCGGATCGTCGGAGACACCCTGCTCGACCACCGCCTCCCGGCACGGACGGCGCCGGGCGGAGAGCACCAGGTAGGTGACCGCGAGCAGGAACACCACGACGGCGGTCCAGACGTTCAGCCGGACACCCAGGATGTGGTGGGCGTCGTCCACCCGCATGTACTCGATCCACGCGCGGCCCGTGCAGTACGCGGCGACGTACAGCGCGAAGGCGCGGCCGTGGCCCAGTTTGAAGCGGCGGTCGGCCCAGATGACCAGGAAGCCGACGCCCACGCACCACAGCGACTCGTAGAGGAAGGTCGGGTGGTAGTAACCCGGTACCCGGCCGCCCTCGGAGGAGGTGATGTGCAGGGCCCAGGGCAGGTGGGTCTCGTGGCCGTACAGCTCCTGGTTGAACCAGTTGCCCCAGCGGCCGATGGCCTGCGCGAAGGCGATGCCGGGGGCGACGGCGTCGGCGTAGGCGGGCATGGCCACGCCCCGGCGGCGGGCGCCGATCCAGGCACCGAGCGCGCCGAGGGCGATGGCGCCCCAGATGCCCAGGCCGCCCTCCCACACCTTGAAGGCGTCCACCCAGTCGCGGCCCGGACTGAAGTACAGCTCGTAGTCCGTGATCACGTGGTAGAGCCGGCCGCCGACGAGGCCGAAGGGCACGGCCCACACCGCGATGTCGGCGACCGTGCCGGGACGGCCGCCCCGCGCGATCCAGCGCTTGTTGCCGAGCCAGACGGCGACGAAGACGCCGATGATGATGCAGAAGGCGTAACCGCGCAGCGGGATGGGGCCGAGGTACAGCACCCCGCGCGACGGACTGGGAATGTAGGCAAGTTCCATGGCAGGACCGACGCTACCGTGCCGGGCCGTACGGTCGCCGCGCGGCCGGGCTACGGGTGCGTAACGGGGAGGTGAGAAAAACCCTCATCCCCGGTCGGCGCTCTCCACCATCTCCTTGAGCTTCGCGGGAGTCAGGGACTGGTCCTGGTAGATGTTCTTGCCGCCGAACAGCACGGTCGGCGTGCCACTGAAGCCGCCGGAGGCGAACGCCTTCTGGGAGCGGTCGACCCAGGTGTTGTGGGTGCCGTCGTTCACACATGTGCGGAAGGCGGGCGTGTCGAGGCCCTTGACCTTGCCCGCGAGGTCGATCAGCTTGCCGTTGTCCGCGAAGGCGTCGTCGGTCTCCGGGGGCTGGTTCTCGTACAGCACGTCGTGGAAGTCGCGGAACTTGCCGGCGTCCTGGGCGCAGGCCGCCGCGTTGGCCGAGTGCAGCGAGCCGGTGCCGCCCGTGTTGCCGTCGATCAGCCGGACCAGGTGGTACTCGATCCGGAGCTTGCCCGCGTCGGTCAGCTCGTGCAGCGTGGAGCGGTACCGCGTCTCGAAGACCTGGCAGGCGGGGCAGCGGAAGTCCTCCCAGACCGTGAGCGTGGACTTGGCGTCCTCCTTGCCGACCGGGATCGCCAGGCTGTCCTTGCCCTGGGCACCGGAGGGCGCCACGACCGGGCCCGCGTTCTTGCTGCCCTTGTCCTTGCCCGCGTTGGCCGCGATGACCCCGATCACCGCGGCGAGGCCCAGCACGCCGACGACACTGACGCCGACGATCAGCGCGCGCCGGCGCCTCTCCGCGGACTTCTGCTTCTCGCGCTCGGCGGCCAGGCGCTGGCGGGCGTTGCGCTTTCCGTCACGGTTCTTCTCGCTCACACCCCCTGAACGAACCGGGGAGACGCATTGCGCCTCCCCGGCCGGAGGTCCACCCGTTCGAGTGACGTGGTACGACCGGGGTCAGGCGCCCCGGCGGACGCCCTTCGCCAGGTCGGCGGCGAGCGCGCGGACGGCGTCGACACCGGAGGCGTCGTCGGGGGCGTCCAGCATGCGCTTGACGAAGGCCGAGCCGACGATGACGCCGTCGGCGAAGGCGGCCACCTCGGCGGCCTGGGCCGCGTCGGAGACGCCGAGGCCGACACAGACGGGCAGGTCGGAGCGGGTGGCGCGGGTGCGCGTCACCAGGTCCTCGGCCTGCGCGCCGACGGACTCCCGGGTGCCGGTGACACCCATCAGCGAGGCCGCGTAGACGAAGCCGCTGCCCGCCGCGGTGATCTCGGCGAGCCGGGCGTCCCGGCTGCTGGGGGCGACCACGAAGACGGTGGCGAGACCGTGCTTCGCGGCGTGCTCGCGCCAGAGCGCGGCCTCCTGCACGGGCAGGTCGGGCAGGATGCAGCCCGCCCCGCCCGCCTCGGCCAGCTCGGCGGTGAACCGCTCCACGCCGTAGCGGTCGATGGGGTTCCAGTAGGTCATCACGAGCACCGGCTTGCCGGTGGCCGCGTGGGCCTCGCGGACCGTGCGCATGACGTCCGCGATCCGTACGCCGCCGCGCAGGGCGATGTCGTCGGCGGTCTGGATGACCGGGCCGTCGAGCACCGGGTCGCTGTGCGGCAGGCCGACCTCGACGACGTCGGCGCCACCGTCGAAGGCCGCCTTGATCGCCTCGATGCCGCCGTCCACGGTCGGGAACCCGGCCGGGAGGTAGGCGATGAGCGCGGCGCGGTCCTCGGCCTTCGCGGCGGCGAGGGTGTCCGACAGCAGGTTGATGTTGCCGCTCACTTGGCGTCCCCCTCGATCTCGGCGGTGTGGGCCTCGTCGGCCGCGACCTCGGCGTCGGTGTCGTAGAGCCCGAAGTACCGGGCGGCGGTGTCCATGTCCTTGTCGCCGCGTCCGGAGAGGTTGACGACGATCAGCCCGTCCGGGCCCAGTTCCTTGCCGACCTCCAGGGCGCCGGCCAGCGCGTGGGCGCTCTCGATGGCCGGGATGATGCCCTCGGTGCGCGACAGCAGGCGCAGCGCCTGCATGGCGGCGTCGTCGGTGACCGCGCGGTACTCGCCCCGGCCGGAGTCCTTGAGGTAGGAGTGCTCGGGGCCGATGCCGGGGTAGTCCAGGCCGGCCGAGATCGAGTACGGCTCGGTGATCTGGCCCTCGTCGTCCTGGAGGACGTAGGAGCGGGAGCCGTGCAGGATGCCGGGCTCGCCCGCGGTCAGGGTGGCCGCGTGCTCACCGGTGTCGATGCCGTGCCCGGCGGGCTCGCAGCCGATCAGGCGTACATCCGCGTCGGGGATGAAGGCGTGGAAGAGGCCGATCGCGTTGGAGCCGCCGCCGACGCACGCGATGGCGGCGTCGGGCAGGCGCCCGGCGCGCTCGAGGATCTGGCGGCGCGCCTCGACGCCGATGACGCGGTGGAAGTCGCGGACCATCGCCGGGAAGGGGTGCGGGCCGGCGACCGTACCGAAGAGGTAGTGGGTGTGGTCGACGTTGGCGACCCAGTCGCGGAACGCCTCGTTGATGGCGTCCTTCAGGGTGCGGCTGCCGGACTTCACGGCCACGACCTCGGCGCCGAGCATGCGCATCCGGGCCACGTTGAGGGCCTGGCGCTCGGTGTCGATCTCGCCCATGTAGATGGTGCAGTCGAGGCCGAAGAGGGCGCAGGCGGTGGCGGTGGCGACGCCGTGCTGGCCGGCGCCGGTCTCCGCGATGACGCGGGTCTTGCCCATCCGCTTGGTGAGGAGGGCCTGGCCGAGGACGTTGTTGATCTTGTGTGAGCCGGTGTGGTTCAGGTCCTCGCGCTTGAGGAACACGCGGGCTCCGCCGGCCTCGGCGGCGAAACGCGGGACTTCGGTGAGCGAACTCGGCCGGCCCGTGTAATCGACCATGAGGCCGTTCAGTTCGCGGGCGAACTCGGGGTCCGCCTTGGCCTTGTCGTACTCGACGGCGACCTCGTCCACGGCGGCGACCAGGGCCTCCGGGATGAACTTGCCGCCGAAGGCGCCGAAGTAGCCCCCGGTGGTGGGAACTTGGCCCTCCGGGTCGGGGAAGAAGTAGTTGTTGCTGGGCATGCCAGTACCTCACGGTGAGTGCGTGTGAAATCGACACTGATCGCCGTGGGGGCGGGGAAGCGTTGTCGGTCGCGCGCCGTCAGTGGCTGGTCGCGCCCACGCGGCAAGGCCGCAGAATCGAACGGTGCCCCGCGCCCCTACAGGTCGGCTGTCGCCATCGCATGCCGTTGATCTGGCCCGGCTCCGCCCCGATGTGGTACCTCACCCTGCGGCCGTGGACGCGGCGGGCCGGGGCACGGCAGCCGCGGGGACGGCAGCCGCGCGCGAGGCGGGCGTGGCGGTCCACGGTGGTGGTCAGGGCGGGAGTCATCGGGGTCAAGCCTACCGGGAGATCAGCCGCGGCCGTGCCGGAGCGCGGGGTGCTCGCCCGCGGCCACCAGGTCGGCCACCGCGGCCTTGGGGTCGCGGCCGGTGACCAGGGACTCGCCGACCAGGACGGCGTCGGCGCCCGCGTTGGCGTAGGCGATCAGGTCGTGCGGGCCGCGTACACCGGACTCCGCGACCTTGACCAGCTCGTCGGGGATCTCGGGGGCGATCCGCTCGAAGGTGCCCCGGTCGACCTCCAGGGTCTTCAGGTTGCGGGCGTTCACCCCGATGATCCTGGCGCCCGCGTCCACGGCACGCTCGATCTCGTCCTCGTCGTGCACCTCGACCAGCGGGGTGAGCCCGATGGAGACGGCGCGCTCGATCAGCGACTCCAGCGCGGGCTGC
>NZ_MUNH01000507.1:0-15081 GCF_002154615.1 Streptomyces recifensis | reverse complement strand
CGAGCGGGAGATGTTCGTGGAGACGGAGCTGGATTCGGGGCTGCGGCTGCGCGGGATCATCGACCGGGTGGATGTGGCGCCGACGGGTGAGGTGCGCATCGTCGACTACAAGACGGGGAAGGCGCCGCGCCCGGAGTACGCGGAGGACGCGCTGTTCCAGATGAAGTTCTACGCGCTGGTGGTGTGGCGGCTGAAGCGGGTGGTGCCGCGGCGGCTGCAGCTGGTGTATCTCGGCAGTGGTGATGTGCTGACGTACGACCCGGTGCCGGCGGATCTGGAGCGGGTGGAGCGGAAGCTGCTGGCGTTGTGGGCGGCGATCCGGGAGGCGACGGAGTCGGGGGTGTGGCGGCCGCGGCCGACGAAGCTGTGCGGCTGGTGCGACCACCAGGCGGTGTGTCCGGAGTTCGGGGGGACTCCCCCGCCGTATCCGCTCGCTGTGAGGGCGGCGGAGTCGGGCGCGTAGGGCGCGGGCAGAATGGGGCCGGTCTAGCGAAGGAGTTCTCAGGTGGCCATCCGCGTCCTTTTGGTCGATGACCAGCCGCTGTTGCGTACCGGGTTCCGGATGATTCTGGAGGCGGAGCCGGATCTGGCGGTCGTCGGTGAGGCCGGTGACGGTCTGCAGGCGCTCGATCAGGTGCGTGCGCTGCAGCCGGATGTGGTGCTGATGGACATCCGGATGCCCCGGATGGACGGGGTGGAGGCGACCCGGCAGATCACGGGTCCGGAGCGGGACGGTCCGGCGAAGGTGCTGGTGCTGACGACGTTCGATCTGGACGAATACGTGGTGGAGGCGCTCCGGGCGGGGGCGAGCGGGTTCCTGCTGAAGGACGCTCCGGCGGACGAGCTGGTGCAGGCGATCCGGGTGGTGGCGGCGGGCGAGGCGATGCTGGCGCCGAGCATCACGCGGCGGCTGCTGGACAAGTACGCGACGCATCTGCCGTCGGGTGAGGAGCCGGCGCCGAGCACGCTGCACACGCTGACGGACCGTGAGGTGGAGGTGCTGAAGCTGGTGGCGCGGGGGCTGTCGAACGCGGAGATCGCGGCGGATCTGTTCGTGAGCGAGACGACGGTGAAGACCCATGTGGGGCATGTGCTGACGAAGCTGGGCCTGAGGGACCGGGTGCAGGCGGCGGTGTACGCGTACGAGAGCGGTCTGGTGCGTCCGGGCGCGCAGTAGAGACGCCTTCGAGGGCGCCCTTCCTGTGGGGGGGGCGCCCTCGGTGTTCCCTGGCGGGGGTCAGCTCTTGCTGAGGTCCCAGAAGCGGAAGACGGTGGAGGCGTCGAGGCAGTACTCGAGGCCGTAGACGCCGTCCCGGACGACGGCGTACTGCTTGGCCTGCCAGACGGGCAGGATGGGCAGTTCGTCGGCGACGATGTCCTGGACCTGCGCGAAGTCCCTGTCGGTGGCGGCGCGGTCGCTCTGGGCGGCGGTGGCCGGGAGCAGGGTGCCGGTGAGGCGGCGGTTGTCGTAGTGGTTGGACAGCACGTTGCCCTTGCCGAAGAAGGGGGCGGTGAAGTTGTCGGCGTCCGGGTAGTCGGGCACCCAGCCCTTGACGTAGACGCCGTACTTGCCGGCGGCGATGTCCTTCTCGTACTGGCCGAAGGGGACGGACTTGACGTCGGCTTCGAAGAGGCCGCTGGCGTTGAGCTGTTCGGCGACGGCGCGCAGTTCGGCGTCGGTGGCGGGGCCGTAGCGGGCCGGGGTGGACCACAGGGTCAGCCGGACCTTGCCGGTGATGCCGTCGGCGCGCAGGGCCTGGGCGGCCTTGGCCCTGGAGGGGCGGGCTCCGTAGGTGTCGAAGAAAGCGGTGTTGTGGCCGATGATGCCGGCCGGGATGATCGAGTACAGCGGGGTGGCGGTGCCCTGGTAGACGTTGTGGATGAGGGCGTCGCGGTCGAGCAGGTGGGCGATTGCCTTGCGTACGCCGAGCTTTCCGGCGAAGGGGTCCTTCATGTTGAAGACGAGGTGCTGGACCTCGGCGCTGCTGCCCTCGATGACGTCGATGCCTTTGGTGCCTTCCTGGGCGTCGATGTCGGTGATGTCGGTGGCGCTCAGGCCGCGGTAGGCGATGTCGATGTCGCCGCCGAGGAGGGCCTTCTTCAGGGCCTTCTGGTCGCCGTGGAAGAACTTGAGGGTGACGCCGGAGTTCTTGATGTCGGCGGTGCCCCGGTAGTGGGAGTTGACCGAGAAGACGGCCCGGCCCTTGTCGAAGGAGTCGAGCTTGTAGGGGCCGGAGCCGACGGCCTTGTCGTCGGTGCGCAGGGCGGCGGCGTCGTACTGGCGGTGGTCGACGATGGAGCCGGCGCCGGAGGCGATCTTGCTGGGGAAGGTCGCGTCGGGGGCGTTGAGGTGGAAGACGACTGTCTTGGCGTCGGGTGTCTCGACCCGCTCCAGCGTCGGGAACATGACAGCCGGACCGGCGGGGTCGTTGATCTTCAGCAGGCGGTCGAAGGAGAACTTGACGTCTTCGGAGGTGAGGGAGTCGCCGTTGCTGAACTTCAGGCCGGGCTTGAGTTCGCACGTGTAGAGGGTGGCCCGGGTGTCACCGAAGACGCAGGACTTGGCGAGTTCGGGCTCGGGCTGGGTGCCGCCGTTGGGGAAGCTGAGCAGCGACTGGAAGACGTTGTTGAACAGCAGCCAGGAGCCGGGGTCGTAGCCCGATGCCGGGTCGGTCGCCAGGACGTCGTCGGACATCCCCATCACCATGGCCTGACCGGTGCCCTTGGCGTCGTCGGTCCCGGAGCCGCAGCCGGTCAACAGGCCGCAGGCCAGCCCCGCCACCACGGGCAGGACCGGCCACTGGGTGCTCATCTTCACAGCAGTGCCTTGTCGTCGGTTCGTGGCCCGGAGCCGCCGTCGCGGCTCCGGGTACGGGAGACGTCAGCCGCTCACACCACGGCCGAGCTCCCACAGCTGAAGCGTCGACGAGGAGTTCAGGGCGTACGAGGTGCCCGTGATGTCGTCCCGCGCGGCGACGTACTGCTTGCCCTGCCACAGCGGCAGCACGGGGACGTCCTCGGCAACGGTGTCCTGGATCTCGGTGAGGCTCTTGGCGGCGTCGAGGCGGTCGGCCTCGCGGCGGGACTCGGGGATCAGCGTCCGCTCGATGGTGCTGTTGGCGTAGGGCGAGCCGAGGAAGTTGTCCTTGTCGAGGAACGGCGCCAGGAAGTTGTCGGCGTCGGGGAAGTCGGGGAACCAGCCCATGCCGTAGACGTCGTACTGGCCCTTCTGCTCCGCGGGGCGGAAGGTGGCCCAGGGGTGGCCCTGGATGGTGACGTCGAAGAGGCCGCTGTCGTTGAGCTGCTTCTGGAGGACCTCGAACTCCTGCTTGGTGGCGGAGCCGTAGTGGTCGGTGGTGTAGTGCAGCGTCAGCTTGAGCGGGGCGGTGACGCCGGCCTTGGCGAGCAGCAGCTTGGCCTTGGCGACGCTCGGGTCGCCGTACTTGTTGAAGAACGAGTTGGAGTGGCCGGTCAGGGTGGCGGGCACCAGGGAGTACAGCGGCTCGGCCTGGGTGCCGTAGACCTTGGAGACCAGTTCGCCGCGGTTGACGACCTGGGCGATGGCCTGGCGGACGGCCTTGTCCTTGACCGTCTGCGCGTTGGTGTTGAAGGCGAGGTAGCGGATCTCGAGACCCGGCATGTCGACGAGGTCGGCGTGCGTGTCGGAACCGCCGTCGAGCTTCTGGATCTGGCCCGGCGACATGGTGCGGCTCATGACGTCGATGTCGCCGCGGTCCAGGGCGGCGCCCATCGCGTCGGCGTCGTCGAAGGAGCGGATCTCCACCTTGTCGTTGTTCAGCTCGGAACTGCCCTTGTACGAGGGGTTCTTGGTGAACGTGGCGCTGACCATGGCGTCGCCCTTGACCTGCGCCTTGAAGGTGTACGGGCCGGAGCCGTCGACCTCGAAGCCGTCGCGCAGCTTGCCCTTGGCGTAGTCCTTGGGGTTCACGATGCCCGCGACCGGGGTGGACAGCTTGAACGGGAAGGTGGCGTCGGCCGTCTTCAGGTGGAAGATGACCTCGCGGTCGCCCTGGGTCTCGACGGTGTCGACGGTGTTCAGCAGGGCGGCGACACCGCTGTCGGCCTGGAGCTTGAGGGCGCGGTCGATGGAGAACTTCACATCGGCGGCGGTGACCGGGTCGCCGGAGGCGAACTTGAGGCCGCTGCGGAGCTTGCAGGCGTAGCGCTCGTTGCCGGTGTCGGTGAAGCTGCAGCTCTCGGCGGCCTCCGGGACGGGGCTGCCCTCGCCCTTGGGCTGGATCATCAGGGTCTGCACGGTCTGACGCAGGATGTTCCAGGTGCCGACGTCGTAGGCGTAGGCGGGGTCGAGGGGCGCGGGGGCGTCGCTCGTGGCCGTGAACCGGTCCGTGGTGCCGACGACGATGGGGTCGCCGTTCTTGGCCCCACTGTCGGTTCCGCCGCACGCGGCGAGAACCGGCGTGAGCAGGCCGGCCACTGCCGGCAGCACCAGAGTCTTGCGGTTCATGCGGGACGTTCTCCAGAGCTGTTCGATTCCGTGAACCGGCTAGCTTCGGATGGGCGCGGCGGGTCACGGGGGTTGCTGCGATGTTGTCGCGTCGACATTAGTCCGCGCCCGCAGGGCGGTTCGCGGTCCCTGGAGTTGAGGGCTCATCACGCAGTGAAACCGGGTGTGGACGCACCGAAAAACCGACAGCGACAGGATTCGTACAACGGTCCATCAATCGGGACACATGGGCCTGCGGGCGGGGCGTTCGACCGCGTTTCCTGCACACGCGGGGGGAGGTTGTCGAGACCGGCCGGAGTGGCGAACGTCACAGTGTCAACTGCGGTCCGGGATACCGGAATTCAGCCGGTTCGACGGGCGCGCAATTTCCGCCGGGGCGCAACTTCGGGGAATTGCGCCCCTGGTCAGCATTGTTTTCGCACGCTGGGTGAACGCCTAGTGCGTGAGCGTCATCAGACCGCGCAGAAAAGACAGGTCGACCTGTTCCAGCGAGGGGACGACGGTGCGCCGTTCGGCCGGGACGATGGGGGCGATGGAGGGCACGGCGACCACGTGGCAACCGGCGGCCTCGGCGGCGGCGACCCCGGTGGCGGTGTCCTCGATGACGGCGCACCGGGCCGGGTCGGCGCCGAGTCCGGCGGCGGCCAGCAGGTAGGGGTCGGGGTGGGGCTTGGTGCGGGAGACCTCGTCGCCGCCGATGGAGAGGGAGAAGTGGTGCGGGCCGAGCGCGGTCAGCACGCGGTCGATGATGCGCCGGTGGGAGGCGGAGACCAGGGCGGTCGGGATGTCGTGCTCGTGGAGCTCGGCGAGCAGCCGGGCGGCGCCGGGCATCAGCGGGAGGTGGCTGCCGATGCGGGCCTCGAAGCCGTCGTTGAGCAGGACGGAGAGTTCGGCGAGGGTGATGGCGGCGCCGGTGGCCTCGATGAGGAAGCCGGCACTGCGGGTCATGGGGCCGCCGACGACGACGTGCCGCCAGGACTCGTCGAGGGTGTGCCCGAGGGCGGCGAAGACCTCGACCTCGACGTCCCACCAGAATCCCTCGGTGTCCACCAGGGTGCCGTCCATGTCGAGGAGGACCGCTTGCAGGGCTGACCCTTCGGCCGTACGAATTCCGAGCGCGGGGACCGTGCTGGTCATCCGGGCGCACCTCCTTGAGGGACGATCAGGCCGGCTCCCGGAGAGGGAACCGGCCTGCGGTGGACCGACCAGCATACGTCGATCGCGCCCGAAGCGCCTGTTGTGCGCGCGTGTCCGCCGACCGGCCCGGTCGGCGCGGTCAGCGGGCGTTGAAGTACTTCGCCTCGGGGTGGTGGATGACGATGGCGTCGGTGGACTGCTCGGGGTGCAGCTGGAACTCCTCGGAGAGGTGGACGCCGATCCGCTCGGGCCGGAGCAGGTCGGCGATCTTGGCGCGGTCCTCCAGGTTGGGGCAGGCGCCGTAGCCGAGGGAGAAGCGGGCGCCCCGGTACTTCAGGGCGAACATGTCCTCGATGTCCGCGGGGTCCTCCCCGGCGAAACCGAGTTCGGCGCGGACGCGGGCGTGCCAGTACTCGGCCAGCGCCTCGGCCAACTGGACGGAGAGGCCGTGCAGTTCGAGGTAGTCGCGGTAGGCGTCGGCCTCGAAGAGCTTGGCGGTCTCCTCGCCGATGCGGGAGCCGACGGTGACGACCTGGAGGCCGACCACGTCCCGCTCACCGGACTCCTCCGGGCGGAAGTAGTCCGCGAGACAGAGCCGGCGGCCCCGGCGCTGGCGGGGGAAGGTGAAGCGGGTGCGTTCGTTGCCGTCCTCGTCGAGGATGATCAGGTCGTCGTCCTTGGAGACGCAGGGGAAGTAGCCGTGGACGACGGCGGCCTCCAGCAGGTTCTCCGTCTGGAGCCGGTCGAGCAGGCCGCGCAGCCGGGGGCGGCCCTCGGTCTCGGCCAGCTCCTCGTAGGAGGGGCCGTCGCCGGTGCGGGCCTGCTTGAGCCCCCACTGGCCCTTGAAGAGGGCACCCTCGTCCAGCCAGGACGCGTACTCCTTGAGCTGGATGCCCTTGACCACGCGGGTGCCCCAGAACGGCGGGGTGGGCACCGGGTTGTCGGTGCGCACGTCGGAGCGGACGTGGCCCTCCTGCGGGGTCTCCTCGGGGAGGTCGGCTGCGGGGGTGGCGCGGACCCGGCGCTGCTTCAGCTCGGGGAGCCGCGCACCGGGCAGTCCGCGCTTGACGCCGATGAGGGCGTCCATCAGGCGCAGGCCCTCGAAGGCGTCACGGGCGTAGCGGACCTCGCCCTCGTAGATCTCGTGGAGGTCCTGCTCGACGTAGGCGCGGGTGAGGGCGGCGCCGCCCAGGATCACCGGGTAGTCGGCGGCCAGGCCGCGCTGGTTCAGCTCCTCCAGGTTCTCCTTCATGATCACCGTGGACTTGACCAGGAGGCCGGACATGCCGATGACGTCGGCGCGGTGCTCCTCGGCGGCGTCCAGGATCGCGGAGACGGGCTGCTTGATGCCGAGGTTGACGACGTTGTAGCCGTTGTTGGACAGGATGATGTCCACGAGGTTCTTGCCGATGTCGTGGACGTCGCCGCGCACGGTGGCCAGCACGATCGTGCCCTTGCCCTCGGCGTCGGACTTCTCCATGTGCGGTTCCAGGTGCGCGACGGCCGTCTTCATGACCTCGGCGGACTGGAGCACGAAGGGAAGCTGCATCTGGCCGGAGCCGAAGAGTTCGCCGACGGTCTTCATGCCGTCGAGGAGGGTGTCGTTGACGATGTCGAGGGCGGGGCGGTCCTGGAGGGCCTCGTCCAGGTCGGCTTCGAGGCCGTTGCGCTCGCCGTCGACGATGCGGCGCTTGAGGCGCTCGTCCAGGGGCAGCGCGGCCAGTTCCTCGGCCTTGCCGGCGCGCAGCGACTTCGCGGTGGCGCCCTCGAAGAGCGCCATCAGCTTCTGCAGCGGGTCGTAGCCCTCGGCGCGCCGGTCGTGGATGAGGTCGAGGGCGGTCTGCACCTCCTCCTCGCTGAAGCGGGCGATGGGCAGGATCTTGGAGGCGTGCACGATGGCCGAGTCCAGACCCGCCTTGACGCATTCGTCGAGGAAGACGGAGTTCAGCAGGATGCGCGCGGCCGGGTTGAGGCCGAAGGAGATGTTGGAGAGGCCGAGCGTGGTCTGGACGTCCGGGTGGCGCCGCTTGAGTTCGCGGATGGCCTCGATGGTGGCGATGCCGTCCTTGCGGGACTCCTCCTGACCGGTGCAGATGGTGAAGGTCAGGGTGTCGATGAGGATGTCCTCCTCGCGGATGCCCCAGTTCCCGGTGAGGTCGTCGATGAGCCGTTCGGCGATCTCGACCTTCTTCTCCGGGGTGCGGGCCTGGCCCTCCTCGTCGATGGTGAGCGCGATCAGGGCGGCGCCGTGCTCGCGGGCGAGCCGGGTGACCTTGGCGAAGCGGGAGTCGGGGCCGTCGCCGTCCTCGTAGTTCACCGAGTTGATCACCGCGCGGCCGCCGAGCTTCTCCAGGCCGGCCTGGATGACGCCGACCTCGGTGGAGTCGAGCACGATCGGCAGGGTGGAGGCGGTGGCGAGGCGGCCGGCGAGTTCGGCCATGTCGGTGACGCCGTCGCGGCCCACGTAGTCCACGCAGAGGTCGAGCATGTGCGCGCCCTCGCGGATCTGCTCGCGGGCCAGCTCCACGCAGTCGTCCCAGCGGGCCTCCAGCATGGCCTCGCGGAACTTCTTCGACCCGTTGGCATTGGTGCGCTCGCCGATGGCGAGGTAGGAGGTGTCCTGGCGGAACGGCACCGACTGGTAGAGCGAGGCGGCGCCCGCCTCGGGACGCGGCTGCCGTTCGGAGGGGTTGAGGTCACGGACCCGCTCGACGACCTGGCGCAGGTGCTCGGGTGTGGTGCCGCAGCAGCCGCCGACCAGCGAGAGGCCGTACTCGTGGACGAAGGTCTCCTGGGCGTCGGCCAGCTCGGGGGCGGTGAGCGGGTAGTGCGCGCCGTCCTTGCCGAGGACGGGGAGGCCGGCGTTGGGCATGCAGGCCAGCGGGATGCGGGCGTTGCGGGCGAGGTGGCGCAGGTGCTCGCTCATCTCGGCGGGGCCGGTGGCGCAGTTCAGGCCGATCATGTCGATGCCGAGGGGTTCCAGCGCGGTGAGCGCGGCGCCGATCTCGGAGCCGAGCAGCATGGTGCCGGTGGTCTCGACCGTCACCGAGACGATGACCGGCAGGTCGATGCCGAGGGCGTCCAGACCCCGCCGGGCGCCGAGGACGGCGGCCTTGGTCTGCAGGAGGTCCTGGGTGGTCTCGATCAGCAGGGCGTCGGCGCCGCCGGTGACCAGTCCTTCGGCGTTCTGCTGATAGGCGTCGCGCAGGGTGGTGTACGGGGCGTGGCCGAGGGTGGGCAGCTTGGTGCCGGGGCCCATGGAGCCCAGCACCCAGCGGGGGCGGCCGTCGCGGGCGGTGAACTCGTCGGCGACCTCGCGGGCGACGCGGGCACCGGACTCGGAGAGTTCGTGGACGCGCTCGGAGATGTCGTACTCGCCGAGGGCCGAATGGTTGGCGCCGAAGGTGTTGGTCTCGACGCAGTCGACGCCGACCGCGAAGTACTCCTCGTGCACGGAGCGCACGATGTCGGGCCGGGTGAGATTGAGGATCTCGTTGCAGCCCTCGAGCTGCTGGAAGTCGTCGAGCGTGGGTTCCTGGGCCTGGAGCATGGTGCCCATGGCTCCGTCGGCGACCACCACACGGGTGGCGAGTGCCTGACGGAGCGCGGACGCACGGGTCCGGCTGTCGGCGGAAGGGGACGTCGGCGACGAGGCCATGAAGGGGCTCCCTTGGATGCGACGGCTGTCGGCTATGCGCCCGCTCCGGCCGGGGCCGGGGTGGGGCACGGCGCCAGAGTAACCGCCAGTGGGCTTGGATGGGCACAGGCGTCCACGACACGGACGCCGATGGCGGAGTCCGGCCGGTGGGTGCGGTGGCCGGAACCCGACGGGTGTGCCGGCACCACCCCTGCTCATTGGCGGGAGATCGACATCGACCGGTAATGTTCGGCATTGCCGAACGCGTGAGGGATGGCTCGGCGGTGGCCGATGCGGACGGAGGCAGGACGTCGATGGCACGGAACATCCAGTCGCTCGAACGGGCGGCCGCGATGCTGCGCCTGCTCGCGGGCGGCGAGCGGCGGCTCGGCCTCTCCGACATCGCCTCGTCGCTGGGCCTGGCCAAGGGCACCGCGCACGGCATCCTGCGCACCCTCCAGCACGAGGGCTTCGTGGAGCAGGACGAGGCCTCCGGCCGCTACCAGCTGGGCGCGGAGCTGCTGCGGCTGGGCACCACCTACCTGGACGTGCACGAGCTGCGGGCGCGGGCCCTGGTGTGGACCGACGACCTGGCCCGCTCCAGCGGGGAGAGCGTGTACCTGGGCGTGCTGCACCAGCAGGGCGTGCTGATCGTGCACCACGTCTTCCGCCCGGACGACAGCCGCCAGGTGCTGGAGATCGGGGCGATGCAGCCCCTGCACTCCACGGCGCTCGGCAAGGTGCTCTCCGCCTACGACCCGGTGGCCCACAGCGAGGCGCTGGACTCCTCCCGCAAGGCGTTCACCGACCGCACGGTGTGCGCGCCGGAGGAGTTCGAGCACGTCCTGGACCTCACGCGGGCGCGCGGGTACGCGGCCGACCTGGAGGAGACCTGGGAGGGCGTGGCGTCGATCGCCGCGCCGATCCACGACCGGCGCCGGATGCCGGTGGGCGCGGTGGGGATCGCCGGCGCCGTGGAGCGGCTGTGCCGGGACGGCGAGCCGCGTCCGGAGCTGGTCGCGGCGGTGCGGGACTGCGCCCGCGCGGTCTCCCGCGACCTGGGCGCCGCCCGCTTCTGAGCACGGCCTTCCGCGGAGGGCCGGTCTGCTGTGCCCCCGTCCGTAACGATCCGGCGTTCTGTGCTTTTTTTCGCCCCCGGAACTCTTGACGCGTGCGCGCGACGAAAGCGAGACTCCCGTCCATCGGTCGGCATTGTCGAACACCTATCGGTATTACGCGTTAGGGTGGGGCAGCGCCAAGGGCCGGGTTTCCCTGGACCAATGACAAAGGAGTCGCGGGTGTCCAGCTCCGACATCTTCATCGGCGAGACCATAGGTACCGCCGTTCTCATCCTGCTCGGCGGCGGTGTGTGTGCCGCCGTGACACTGAAGGCGTCCAAGGCGCGCGGCGCCGGATGGCTCGCCATCGCCTTCGGGTGGGGTTTCGCCGTTCTGACGGCCGTCTACACCTCGGCGCCCCTCTCCGGCGCGCATCTCAATCCGGCCGTGTCGCTCGCGCTGGCGATCAAGGACCACGACTACGGCACGCTCCCCGCGTACTGGGGCGGCCAGTTGCTGGGCGCGATGATCGGCGCGACGCTGGTCTGGGTGGCGTACCTGGGCCAGTTCCGCGCCCACCTGACCGACCAGGAGATCGTCGGCGGGCCCGGCGCGCAGGACACGGTCAAGGCGGTCGAGGCCGAGGAGGCGGCCGCGGGCCCGGTACTGGGCATCTTCTCCACCGGTCCGGAGATCCGGAACGCGGTGCAGAACCTTCTGACGGAGATCATCGGCACGATCGTGCTGGTGCTGGCGGTCCTCACGCAGGGCCTGAACAACGAGGGCAACGGTCTGGGCCCGGTGGGCGCGCTGATCACGGCCCTGGTGGTCGTCTCGATCGGTCTGTCGCTCGGCGGTCCGACGGGATACGCGATCAACCCGGCGCGCGACCTGGGACCGCGCATCGTGCACGCGCTGCTGCCGCTGCCCAACAAGGGTGGCTCGGACTGGAGCTACGCATGGGTGCCGGTCGTCGGCCCACTGATCGGCGGCGCGATCGCTGCGGGCCTCTACAACGTCGCTTTTGCTTGATGAGTAACGATTTGCGCGAAAAGCACCGATCATTCGAGTAAGCGCCGTACACACCGCCACCCTCACCTCGGATCTCCCAGGAGCACAAAGTGACCGACGCCCACACCGCAGGCCCCTTCATCGCGGCGATCGACCAGGGCACGACCTCCTCGCGCTGCATCGTCTTCGACAAGGACGGCCGCATCGTCTCCGTCGATCAGAAGGAGCACGAGCAGATCTTCCCCAAGCCCGGCTGGGTCGAACACGACGCGAACGAGATCTGGACGAACGTCCAGGAGGTCGTCGCCTCCGCCATCGCCAAGGCGAACATCACGCGTGACGACATCAAGGCCATCGGCATCACCAACCAGCGCGAGACGACCGTGCTGTGGGACAAGAACACCGGTGAGCCCGTCCACAACGCCATCGTCTGGCAGGACACCCGTACCGACGCCCTCTGCCGCGAGCTGGGCCGCAACGTCGGCCAGGACCGCTTCCGCCGCGAGACCGGTCTGCCGCTGGCGTCCTACTTCGCCGGGCCCAAGGCCCGCTGGCTGCTGGACAACGTGGAGGGCCTGCGGGAGCGCGCCGAGGCCGGCGACATCCTCTTCGGGACCATGGACAGCTGGGTCATCTGGAACCTGACCGGCGGTGTCGACGGCGGCCGGCACGTCACCGACGTCACCAACGCCTCGCGCACCATGCTGATGAACCTGCACACCATGGAGTGGGACAAGAAGATCTGCGAGTCCATCGGGGTGCCGGAGCAGATGCTCCCCGAGATCCGCTCCTCCGCAGAGGTCTACGGCGAGATCACCGGCGGCAGCCTCGGCGACCTGCTCGGCGGCACCCCCGTCGCCTCCGCGCTCGGCGACCAGCAGGCGGCCCTGTTCGGCCAGACCTGCTTCTCCGAGGGCGAGACCAAGTCGACCTACGGCACCGGCACCTTCATGGTGATGAACACCGGCGAGAAGATCATCAACTCCTACGCCGGCCTGCTCACCACCGTCGGCTACAAGATCGGCGACAAGCCGACCGTGTACGCCCTGGAGGGCTCGATCGCCGTCACCGGCTCGCTGGTGCAGTGGATGCGCGACCAGATGGGCCTCATCTCCACCGCCGCCGAGATCGAGACCCTCGCGCTCTCGGTCGAGGACAACGGCGGCGCCTACTTCGTACCGGCCTTCTCCGGCCTGTTCGCCCCGCACTGGCGCTCCGACGCCCGCGGTGTGATCGCCGGCCTGACCCGGTACGTCACCAAGGCGCACCTCGCGCGCGCCGTCCTGGAGGCCACCGCCTGGCAGACGCGGGAGATCGCGGACGCCATGACGAAGGACTCCGGGGTCGAGCTGACCACGCTCAAGGTGGACGGCGGCATGACCGCGAACAACCTGCTGATGCAGCAGCTCGCGGACGTGCTCGACGCCCCCGTGGTGCGCCCGATGGTCGCCGAGACCACCTGTCTCGGTGCCGCCTACGCCGCCGGTCTCGCCGTCGGCTTCTGGTCCGGCACGGACGAGCTGCGCGCCAACTGGCGCCGGGCCGCCGAATGGACCCCCCGCATGGACGCGGAGACCCGCGACCGTGAGTACAAGAACTGGCTCAAGGCCGTCGAACGGTCCATGGGCTGGCTCGAGGACGAGAGCTGACCCGCCAGGTCCGGCTCCGACGAGGAGTGAAGTACCCGACATGACCAGTCCCACCACCCTGCAGTCCGTACCTGCCCTGGGCACGCACCCGGCCTCCGGCTCCAACCCGAGCCGCGCCGAGACCCGGGAGCAGCTCGCGCGGGCGTCGTACGACCTCCTTGTGATCGGCGGCGGCATCCTGGGCATCTCCACCGCCTGGCACGCCGCGCAGTCCGGGCTCAGGGTGGCGCTGGTCGACGCCGGCGACTTCGCCGGAGCCACCTCCTCCGCCTCCTCCAAGCTGCTCCACGGCGGGCTCCGTTACCTCCAGACCGGCGCGGTGAAGCTGGTCGCGGAGAACCACTTCGAACGGCGCGCGGTCTCCCGCCAGGTGGCCCCCCACCTGGCGAACCCGCTCACCTTCTACCTCCCGGTGTACAAGGGCGGCCCGCACAGCGCGGCCAAGCTCGGCGCGGGCGTGTTCGCCTACTCCGCGCTCTCCGCGTTCGGCGACGGCGTGGGGCACCTGCTCTCGCCGGCCAAGGCCGCGCAGGACGTGCCCGAGCTGCGCACCGACAACCTGAAGGCCGTGGCCGTGTACGGCGACGACCAGATGAACGACGCCCGCATGGCGCTGATGACGGTCCGCGCGGCCGTCGACGCGGGCGCGGTCGTACTGAACCACGCCGAGGTCACCGGGCTGCGCACCACGCGCGGCCGGGTCACCGGCGCCGAGCTGAAGGACCGGCTCACCGGCGAGGAGTTCGGCGTCGACGCCCGTCTGGTGCTGAACGCGACCGGCCCCTGGGTGGACCACCTGCGCCGGATGGAGGACCCGCACGCGGCCCCCTCGATCCGCCTGTCCAAGGGCGCGCACCTGGTCCTGAAGCGCACCGCCCCCTGGAAGGCGGCGCTGGCCACCCCGATCGACAAGTACCGCATCACGTTCGCCCTGCCCTGGGAGGACATGCTGCTGCTCGGCACCACCGACGAGGTGTACGAGGGCGACCCGGCGGACGTGTCGGTCACCGAGTCGGACATATCCCAGATCCTGGACGAGGCCGCGTTCTCCGTCCGGGACCAGCAGCTCCAGCGGGATCTGATCACCTACTCCTTCGCCGGGCTGCGGGTGCTGCCGGGCGGCCCCGGTGACACCGCGAAGGCCAAGCGGGAGACCGTGGTCACCGAGGGTCCGGGCGGAATGCTCTCGGTGGCGGGTGGCAAGTGGACCACGTTCCGGCACATCGGACGGACCGTGCTGAAGAAGCTGGAGCAGTTGCCGGGCCGCCCGCTCGGTGACGACTTCGAGCCGGTGTCGGAGCTGCCCAAGCGGCTGCCGCTGCCCGGTGTGGCCAACCCGCGCGCGGTCGAGCACCGGCTGCTGGTGGACCGTCCGGCGCCCGGTCCGCGCATGGGCGCCGACACCGCCCGCCACCTGGCCACCCACTACGGCTCGCTGGCCTTCGACATCGCCCGCCTGGCCAACGAGCACCCGGAGCTGGCCGAGCGGGTCCACCCCGACGCGCCGGAGATCTGGGCGCAGGTGGTCTGGGCCCGCGACCACGAGTGGGCCGAGACCCCGGACGACGTGCTGCGCCGCCGCACCACGCTCACCATCCGCGGCCTGGCCACGGACGAGGTGCGCGCGCGGGTGGGTGAGGTGCTCGGCAAGAAGCAGTAAGAGGCGCTTCCCAGGGGCGGTTCCGTGTCGGCGGAACCGCCCCTGGCGCGTGTCCGCGCCTCCGTCCGCCCCCGAACACTCCCGCGCGCTCCCTCGAACGTGTTTCAAAGTGTGCGTTTACCACCCTGTCTACGGCTAAAACGGATCTTTCCGACCACACTGGACCAGGCGGCAGTGGGACCGGCGTGAGCAGAGCGGGGCGAGGCCCAGGTGCGGGGAGCGGTCATATGCGAGGCGGATGGCACACGGCGCGGGCGCGGCGGCGCCTCGGCCTCGGCGCGTGCGGTGCCGCGCTCGCCGCGCTCGCGGCGGTCCTGCGGTACTGGTGGCTGGACGCGGCGGTCGCGGGCGTCCTGATCTCGGCGATCGGCGCGTTCGTGTCGGTGGTGGCGCTGGTGGCCGACATCCTGCGCGGCGACGCCGACCGCAGGGGCGGGTCGGCG
>NZ_MUNH01000506.1:0-9699 GCF_002154615.1 Streptomyces recifensis | reverse complement strand
GCTCCTGGGGCCCGCCCCAGGCGGACGCGCTGGTGGCGGGCAGCCCGCCGTGGCAGCGGCCCTGGGTGCCCGAGGTTCCCCCGGCACCGGGCTCACGCCAGTAGGGTGCTCCTGTCCAGCACTTCCCTCTGTAGCACGGGAGCAGGAATGACCGGTGACCCCGAGCCGATCAGCGCCGAGGCGCGCAAGGCGCTCGAGCAGGAACTGTCCGATCTGCACGAGGAGCGCGAGACGGTCGCCGCGACGCTGAAGGACTCCGACGAGGTCGGGGACCGTGCCGACCAGGCCGACGAGATCCAGCGGGCCGACCAGCTCAACCGGCTGGACGAGCGCATCGAACGGGTCGAGGACCGGCTGCGCCAGGCCGGCATCGGGGGTCCGGTCCCCACCGACAGGGTCGGGGTGGGCACGACGGTCACCGTCCGGTTCGCGGACGGCAGCACGGACACCCTGCACATCGGCGAGATCGCCGACGCCCGCGACCCGAAGCTGGTCACCTCCGACAGCCCGCTGGGCCGCGCGCTCCTCGGCCGCACCCCCGGCGACACCGTCAGCTACGAGGCCCCGGACGGCGAGGCCACCGCGGTCGTGGTCTCCCTGGGCACGCCCGGCGACCAGGGCTGAGAACGGCGCACGCCCAGGCGGACCGGACTCGGGTGTCCGGTCCGCCCAGGGTTCACCGCGGGTCAGCCGTCGTAGTGGGACGGCGGGAAGGGGTCTTCCTGCTCGCGCTGCCGACGCGTCAGGTCACCCGTCTCCACCTCGCCCCGTTCGACCTGACGGTCGATCTCGGCGGTCTCCTGCTCGTAGATCCGCTCCGGACTCTCCTGCTCCCGGACCGGGAGGCCGACGTCACGCCGGTCCTCCTGAGCGCGTTCCTCGAGTTCGGTGTCGTCCGGGCGGCGGGGCAGCCCACGCCCGTGGTCGCGGTCGGGGTCGCCCTCGACCTTCTTGTTGGACTTGTGGTGGTGCGCCATGGGGTTCTCCTTGCCGCCGTAGGTCCTACTTGGCCTCGGCGTCCTTCGAGTCGGCCTTCTTCTTGCCGCCGGACGCGGTCTTCTTGGCCGCCGCCTTCTTCCCCGCGGACTCGTCGTCCTTCCCGGACTTCTTCTCGTCCGCCTTGCGCACGGTGACGTGCAGCGAGTCGTTCTGCACATCCGCGACGATGGTGTCCCCCGGGTCGGCCTGGCCACTGAGCAGCAGCTCCGCGATGCGGTTGTCCAGCTCCGTCTGGATCGTGCGGCGCAGCGGACGCGCGCCGAACTCCGGCTGGTGGCCGTGGGCGATCAGCAGCTTCTTCGCCGCCTCGGTGACCTCCAGTTGCAA
This sequence comes from Streptomyces recifensis, assembly GCF_002154615.1. Taxonomy (NCBI): domain Bacteria; kingdom Bacillati; phylum Actinomycetota; class Actinomycetes; order Kitasatosporales; family Streptomycetaceae; genus Streptomyces; species Streptomyces recifensis. Next base: position 8,373 of record NZ_MUNH01000506.1, on the reverse strand, counting down.
CCCCTGCGCCCTCACCCGGCGCCGGCTCTGGTCCAGCAGGTGGTCCACGATCTGGGAGAGGTCGTCCTCGGTGAGGCCGTGGAAGATGATGATGTCGTCGATCCGGTTGAGGAACTCCGGCAGGAAGCGGCCGCGCAGCTCCTGAAGCAGTTCGTCCTTGATCTCGGACACGTCGCCCTGGTGCGCCAGGATGAGCTGGGCGCCGATGTTGGACGTCATGATGATGACGGTGTGCCGGAAGTCGACGGTGCGGCCCTGGCCGTCGGTCAGCCGCCCGTCGTCCAGGATCTGCAGCAGCGTGCTGAACACGTCCGGGTGCGCCTTCTCGATCTCGTCGAAGAGCAACACGCTGTAGGGCTGACGGCGGACCTTCTCGGTGAGCTGTCCGGCCTCCTCGTAGCCGACGTATCCGGGAGGCGCGCCGACCAGGCGGGAGACGGTGTGCTTCTCCTGGAACTCGCTCATGTCGAAGCGGATCATGCGGTCCTCGTCGCCGAACAGCAGCTCGGCGAGGGCCTTGGCGAGTTCGGTCTTGCCGACACCGGTGGGACCGAGGAAGAGGAACGAGCCGACCGGGCGGTTCGGGTCGCCCATGCCCGCGCGATTGCGGCGCACCGCCTGCGAGACGGCGGTGACGGCCTCGTTCTGCCCGACGATGCGGGCGTGCATCTCCTCCTCCAGGTTGAGCAGCCGCTCCTTCTCGCTGGCGGTGAGCTGGGAGACGGGGATGCCGGTCCGGCGGGAGACGATGTCGGCGATGTCGTTCGGGGTGACCGTGACGACGCCTTCTCGGCGCTCCTCGATGCCCGCGAGTTCGGCCTCGACGTCCGCGATCTTCTTCTTGAGGTCGTTCGCCCTCTCGTAGTCCTGGCCGGACACGGCCTCGTCCAGCTCGCGCCGGAGCTTGGCGATCTTGTCCTCACGGGCGACGACCTCGGTGGAGCGGGCCGCGCTGCGCAGCCGTACCCGGGCGCCGGCCTGGTCCATCAGGTCGATGGCCTTGTCGGGGAGGAAGCGGTCGGTGATGTAGCGGTCGGACAGCACGGCACAGGCTTCGAGGGCGGAGTCCTCGTAGCGGACCTGGTGGTGGGCCTCGTAGGCGTCGCGCAGCCCTTCGAGGATCAGCACGGTCTCTTCGACGCTGGGCTCCGGCACCATGACGGGCTGGAAGCGTCGCTCGAGGGCGGCGTCCTTCTCGATGTACTTGCGGTACTCGTCGATCGTGGTCGCGCCCACGACGTGCAGCTCGCCGCGGGCGAGGGCGGGCTTGAGGATGTTGCCCGCGTCCATCGAACCCTCGCCGGTGGCGCCGGCGCCGACGACGGTGTGCAGCTCGTCGATGAAGAGGATGATCTCGCCCTCGGACGCCTGGACGTCCTCGATGACCTTCTTCAGCCGCTCCTCGAACTGGCCGCGGTACTGGGCGCCGGCCACCAGGCCGGACATGTCGAGGGCGACGACCCGCTTGTCCTTCAGGGTGTCGGGTACGTCCCCGATCACGATGCGCTGGGCGAGTCCCTCCACGATGGCGGTCTTGCCGACACCGGGCTCACCGATGAGGACCGGGTTGTTCTTGGAGCGGCGGGAGAGGATCTCGACCGTCTGCTCGATCTCGTCCGCGCGTCCGACCACCGGGTCGAGCTTGCCCTGCCTGGCCTCCTCGGTGAGGTCGCGGCCGAACTCGTCCAGGGTGCTGGTGGGGCCGCCCCCCGGGCGGCCCTGGTCCTGGCGGGCGGCCTGCTCGGTGCGCGAGGCCAGCTTCTTTCCGTCGACGCCCTCGGCGGACAGCAGACGCCCGGCGCCGGAGTCGGCGTCCTCCAGCAGCGCGGCCAGGATGTGCTCCGGGCCGATGTAGGAGTTGCCGGCCGCCTGGGACTGGGCGAAGGCGTCGGCCAGGGTGCGCTTGGCGGCCGGGGTGAGGCCGGGTTCGGCGGACGGGGTGGCGGACTCGCCGGGCAGCACCTCACTGATCGTCTGGGCGAGCTTGTCGGGGTCGACCCCGGCCTGCGCCAGGATGCGGCGGCTGGGCTCGACCTTGGTCGCGGCCCACAGCAGGTGCTGGGTGTCGAGGTCGGAGGTACCATCCTCCTCCGCCTTCTGCGCGGCCAGATTGAGCAGTTCCTGCGAGGACTCCGTCAGCAGACGGCCGATGGGAACTCGCTGCACAGCAGGGGGCGATGACGCCGGTGACATGCCGAAGAACCGGTTCAGCAGGTCGCTGAAAGGGTCGGAGGAACCGAACGGTGAACCGAACGACATCGACATGGCAGCTCCTGGTGCGCGACGGATCAGGTTCTCACTGAACCGCGATGTCCAGGGCCTCGCAACCCGAGGAAGCAAGCTCCCCCAAGGGATTTCCGGGCTTTCCCCACCCATTTGCCTGAGCCTTGCTGCCGCCGTCGTGGGTGTTGTGCACACTCCTTTATATGCACGCGAGGAGAAGAGGAGTCCGGGCATGAGCGAACGTGCGGGCGTTGCGAGGTCGGCCTGGTGGGCCGGACACGATCCCGTGGTGGAACTCCAGCAGTTGTGGGGCGAGGTCAGCCGCCTGGTGGAGCAGTCCGCGCAGCCGGCCGAGCCGACCCGGCACTGGATGCCTCTGGTGGAGGAGGAGGACGCGGGCGACGCCTATCTGGTCCGCGCCGAATTGCCGGGCATTCCCCGCGAGAACGTGAACATCGAGGTCGACGGCCGAGAACTGCACATCCACGGCTCGATCGACGAGAGCACCGGCGGAAACGCCCTGCGCCGCAGGGACGGCAGTTTCTCCTACGGGGTACGGGTTCCCGGTGACGTCGATGTCGAGGGCGTTCAGGCCGATCTCTCCGACGGTGTACTGACGGTCCGGCTGCCGAAATCCCAGACGGCGACCCGGCGCTCGATCGAAATCGGTTCCTGAAAGCGCCGTACACACGAAAGCGACCGGCCCTCCTGGAAAAGGCCGGCCGCTTTCGCGTGATGTCTAAGCGGCAGGCGTCACCATGACGTTGACGTTCTTCATCAGCGGCTGGTCGCTCTGCGTGCTGTAGTCGCCGATCGCGCAGAGCACGTTCAGCTCCGGCATGTACCCGGCCGCGCACCCCTGGGGGATGTCGTACGGGATCACCTTGTAGCCGTGGACGCCGCGCCTGCTGCCGTCCTTGGCGATGCTGGTGATGTCGACCTCGTCGAAGAGGTTCAGCCCCCGCTCGGCCATGTCCTCCTTGTTAATGAAGATCAGCGTGCGCAGGTTCCTGACCCCCCGGTAACGGTCGTCGTCCGAGTAGATCGTGGTGTTCCACTGGTCGTGGGAGCGCATCGTGCCGAGCTTGAGCATGCCGGTCGCGGGAACGACGTCGGTCAGGCCGGCGCTGGAGAACTCGGCACGCTCCGTGGGCGTGCGGAAGACGAGCTCGCGGGCGGGCTGATCGATGCGGAAGCCGAGCGGCAGCCGGACCCGGCGGTTGAAGTCCTCGAAGCCCTCCAGCGCCCTGGCCATCGTGTCGCGGATGCGGTCGTAGTCCTCGACGTACCACTCCCAGGGGGTGGCGCTGTAGGGCAGGGCGGCACGCGCCATGCCGGCGATGATCGCGGGCTCGGAGAGCAGGTGCTCGGAGGCGGGGCGCTTCATGCCGACGGAGAGGTGGACCATGGACATCGAGTCCTCGACGGAGGTGCCCTGCTCACCGGTGGCCTGCCGGTCCTTCTCGGTGCGGCCGAGGCAGGGCAGGATGAGCGCCTGCTTGCCGTGCACCAGGTGGCTCCGGTTGAGCTTGGTGCTGACCTGCACGGTCAGCTCGCAGGTGCGCAGCGCGTCGAAGGTGTAGGCGCTGTCCGGCGCGGCGAGGGCGAAGTTGCCGCCCATGCCGACGAACACCTTCACGTCACCGGTGCGCATGGCCTCGATGGTGCTGACGGTGTCCAGACCGTGGTCGCGGGGCGGGTCGATCTCGCAGACCTCGGCCAGCCGGTCCAGGAACTCCTTGGACGGCCGGTGGTCGATGCCGCAGGTGCGGTTGCCCTGCACGTTGCTGTGCCCGCGCACCGGGGACGGACCGGCGCCCTCGCGGCCCAGATTGCCGCGCAGCAGGAGGACGTTGACGATCTCGCGCACGGTGTCCACGCCGTGCTCGTGCTGGGTGACACCGAGGCACCAGCTGAAGATGGCGCGGTCGGCGTCGCAGTAGACGCGCGCGGCGGACTCGATCTCGGCACGGCTGAGACCCGACTGGAGTTCCAGCTCCGCCCAGGGCGTGGCCTCCACGACCGCGCGGTACTCGGCGAAGCCCGAGGTGTGCCGGTCGATGAACTCCTGGTCGAGCGCCTCGGGGTTGGTCTGCGACTCCGCGAAGATCGCCTTCGCCATGCCGCGCAGCAGAGCCATGTCGCCGCCGATGCGCGGCTGGAGGTTGAGCGAGCTGGTGGGGGTGGCGCGGTTGAGCGCCATGTCCACGAAGTCGTGCGGGATGATGGTGCGGGTGGCGGCCGCCTCGACGAGCGGGTTGATGTGCACGATCTTCGCGCCGCGCTTGTGCGCCTCGGCGAACGAGGTGAGCATCCGGGGCGCGTTGGACGCCGCGTTGACGCCGATGATGAACAGGGCGTCGGTCTTCTCCCAGTCCTCCAGGTCGACGGTGCCCTTGCCGGTGCCGAGCGCGGCCTGCATGGCGCGGCCGCTGGCCTCGTGGCACATGTTGGAGCAGTCGGGCAGGTTGTTGGTGCCCAGCTCGCGCGCCATCAACTGGTACAGGAAGGTCGCCTCGTTGCCGAGCCGGCCCGAGGTGTAGAACGACGCCTGGTCGGGGCTCTCCAGGTTGCGCAGGGTGCTGCCGACCAGTTCGAAGGCGTCCTGCCAGGAGACGGGGACGTAGGTGTCGGTGTCCGCGTCGTAGCGCATGGGGTGGGTGAGGCGCCCCTGGGCCTCCAGCGCGGCGTCGCTCCAGGTGGCGAGTTCGCCGACGGTGTGTGCGGCGAAGAAGGCGGGGCCGACGCGCTTGTGGGTCATCTCCCACGTGACGTGCTTGATGCCGTTCTCGCAGATGTCGAGCCTGAGGCCCTTGAGGTCGTCCGGCCAGGCGCAGCCGGGACAGTCGAAGCCCCTGCCCTCGTGGTTCATCTTCTGGATGGCCTTGGGGCCTTCGAGGAGTTCGCGCTCACGTATCAGGAAGCGCGTGACACTCTTGGCCGCTCCCCAGCCTGCCGCCGGATGGTGGTAGGGCTGGAACTCCGGAGCCCGCTTCCCGGCACCTTCGGCGGGTCGTCCCGACGTGTCTTGGCTCATCACAACTCCCAGTGCTCCAGGCCGACTCGCTGCGTGCACCTGACGCGAGTGCGCCTCAGCCTAGGACACTCGGGCGTGCACGTGACCAGGAGCGTCGCCCCGGCGCGAGGGTGCGGCGCGGGGCGACGGTCGCGTGCCTGTACGGGGAACGTTCTTGGCCGGCTACCGCTCCGCGCGGTTCTCCGAGTGGTGGAAGCCGGTCCCGGCCTGGTGGTCGCGGACCATCGGGTGCGGCTGGTCGCGCAGTTCGGGCAGCAGCCGGGCGAGGTCCTGGGCGAACAGGTCGGCGAGGTCGCGGGTGAAGCCGTTGCGGCACACCACCCGCAGCACGGCGAGGTCCTGGCGGTGGGGCGGGAAGGTGTACGCGGGGGCCAGCCAGCCGGTCTCCCGCATCCGGCGGGAGACGTCGAAGACGTCGTAGGACGTGACGTGGTCGGCGGTGGTGAAGGCGAACACCGGCAACTGATCGCCGCGCGTGAGCAGCTTGAAGTCCCCCATGTCCTCGACCTTCCGGGCCAGCGACATGGCGACGTCGCGGGTGGCCTGCTGGACCGCGCGGAAGCCTTCGCGGCCCAGGCGCAGGAAGGTGTAGTACTGCGCGATGACCTGGGAGCCGGGGCGGGAGAAGTTGAGGGCGAAGGTCGGCATGTCGCCGCCCAGGTAGTTGACCCGGAAGACCAGGTCCTCGGGCAGCGCCTCCTTGTCCCGCCACAGGGCCCACCCGACACCGGGGTAGACCAGCCCGTACTTGTGGCCCGAGGTGTTGATCGAGGCCACGCGCGGGAGCCGGAAGTCCCACTCCACGTCCTGGTCGAGGAACGGGGCGATCATCGCGCCGGACGCGCCGTCGACGTGGACCGGGATGTCGAGGCCGGTGCGCTCCTGGTAGGCGTCGAGGGCGGCGCAGAGCTGGGCGATGGGCTCGTAGGAGCCGTCGAAGGTGGAGCCGAGGATACCGACGACACCGATGGTGTTCTCGTCGCACAGCTCGACCGCTTCGTGCGGGTCGAGGTGGAACCGGTCGCCCTCCATGGGGAGTTGGCGGGCCTCGACCTCCCAGTAGTTGCAGAACTTCTCCCAGCAGACCTGGGCGTTGATGCCGATGACCAGGTTGGGGCGGGCGCCGGGATAGCGGTCGGCGTTGCGCTGGGTCCAGCGGCGCTTCATGGCGAGCCCGGCGAGCATGCACGCCTCGCTGGAGCCGGTGGTCGAACAGCCCACGGCCTGCGCGGGGTCGGGGGCGTTCCACAGGTCGGCGAGCATGGCCACGCAGCGCCGCTCCAGCTCGGCGGTGCGCGGGTACTCGTCCTTGTCGATGATGTTCTTGTCGCGGGACTCCCCCATCAGCCGCCCGGCCTGGGGTTCCATCCAGGTGGTGACGAAGGTGGCGAGGTTGAGCCGGGCGTTGCCGTCGAGCATCAGCTCGTCGTGGACCACCTGATAGGCGGTGTCCGGGGCCAGCGGCAGTGCCGCCAGGCGGTGCCTGGGCGGCTCCTCGGTCATTTCCCTCACCGGGTTCGCCTGCCCGAAGAACGGGTTGAGGGCGAGGGCGGGTTCGTCGGGGTGCTGCTGGGAAGTGCCGTGCGAGAGAGGCGACATGAGTGCTTCCTGGGTCCGATCAGCGTCCGCTGGCAGAGGGTTGGGGCCTGAACGCACGGACGGCACCGGCCCTGAGAGAGGGCCGGTGCCGTCCGTTCAGGCGCTTGGGGGTTATGAGGCGTTGAGGGCTATGTCCCGCTGGGCCGCCTTCTTCCCGGGGGCGGCGGGGAGCGCGTCGAGGAAGGTGGCGGTCGGGACGTAGAACAGGCAACCGGTGACGGCGGTCGAGTAGTCGAGGATCCGGTCGTGCTGTCCGGGGCGCCGGCCGAGGAACATGTTCCGGAGCATCTGCTCGGTGACGTCGGGCGTTCGGGCGTACCCGATGAAGTAGGTGCCGTACTCGTCGTCGCCGATGGTGCCGAACGGCATGTTCTCGCGGACGATCTTCAGCTCGCGGCCGTCCTCGCCCTCGATCGTGTTGAGCATGACGTGGGAGTCGGGGGCCTTCACATCGTCCGGGAACTCGATGTTGGCGAGCTTGGACCGGCCGATGGCCCGCTCCTGCTCCTCCGTGGACAGGGCGTGCCAGGCGTCCATGTCGTGCAGGTACTTCTGCACGATGACGTAGCTGCCGCCGCGGAAGTCCGGGTCCTCCTCGCCCACGTACACCGCGTCGGTGGCGCGCTCCCCCTCGGGGTTGGCACTGCCGTCCACGAAGCCGAGCAGGTCACGGTCGTCGAAGAACTTGAAGCCGTGCACCTCGTCCACGACCGTGGCGGCGCCCTTGAGCCGCTGGGCGAACTGCCGGGCCAGCTCGAACACGATGTCCATACGGCGCCCGCGCACATGGAGGAGGAGGTCGCCGGGGGTGCCGGGGGCCTTGTGGCGCTCGCCGTCCAGCTCGACGAAGGGGTGCAGCCCGGCGGGGCGCGGCCCGGTGAAGAGGCGGTCCCAGGCCGCGGAGCCTATGCCGACCACGCAGCTCAACTGGGCGTCGGGGTCGCGGTATCCGGTGGAGCGGCGCAACGACTGCACGTCCTCCAGCAGGCCTCGCACGGTGTCCTCGCCGCCCTCGTCGATGGTGACCACGAGGAATACCGCCGCCCGGGCCGGAGGAACGACGACGGGCTGTGTCTCGGTCATGGAAGCCTGCTTTCTGATCAGCTTGCGCGCGAGACGAACATAGACGCTCCGGGCGGCTCGTCGTGCGGATTCGCGCCGACGGCGCGGCCCGTTCACATCGGCCGCGCCGAAGCCCGCGAATTCGCCGTCCCGTGGCACGGGGACGGTGCGTGCGGGAGGGTTTGTGGAAGTAAAGCCGAGCCTTTGCGGCTCAGGAGGGACGAGCCGCTCCGGGGCGTCTGCGGCCCCGGCCGCGTCCGGCCCGGTCGTCGGCCAGCACGGCACGGCTGAGCCGGCCCAGCAGGTCGTACGCGCGGTGCTCGGCGGCGGCGACGGCGTCCGGGTCGACGCCGCTGGGCCGCAGTTCGCCGCTCGCGGCCTCCTTGGCCTCGTACAGCTCGACGGCGGAGGCGGCCAACTGCACCTGGGCCACCCGGCGCCGGGCGGCCGTG
>NZ_MUNH01000505.1:0-10269 GCF_002154615.1 Streptomyces recifensis | reverse complement strand
GCACCCCCCAGCGCGACGGCACCGAGGACCTCCGTGTCCGGCTGGCCCGCTGGACGCTCAGCGAGGCGGAACTCCTCGGCGTCACCGGCCGGGGCGCCCTCTCCAGCCATGGCCGGGCCCTGCTGGGCGCGGCCCCCGAGCCGGACGGCACCCCTCTCTCCTCCGCCGAACAGCACACGGCCATCGCCGTCGGTCTCCTCGCCCCCCTCCTCCCCGAACCCCTGGACCACGTCCTGCTCCAGGCCGACCTGACCGCGGTGGCCCCCGGCCCGCTGCTGCGCCCCCTGGCCGAGATGCTCGGGGTGCTCGCGGACGTGGAGTCCAAGGGCGGCGCGACCGTGTACCGGTTCACCCCCGCCTCCGTCCGCCGGGCCCTGGACGCGGGGCAGACCGCCGCCGACCTGCACGCCTTCCTCGCCCAGCACTCCCGCACCCCGGTGCCGCAGCCGCTCACGTATCTCATCGACGACGTGGCCCGCAGGCACGGTCACCTCCGGGTGGGCGTCGCCTCGTCGTACGTCCGCTGCGACGACGACTCGGTGCTGAACGAGATCATCGCCGACAAGCGGGCCGCCGCCCTGCGGCTGCGCCGCCTCGCCCCGACCGTGCTGGCCGCGCCCTGCGACCCGGCGACCCTGCTGGAGGGCCTGCGCTCGCTGGGCTACGCGCCCGCCGCCGAGTCCGCCCAGGGTGATGTACTGATCACCCGCGCCGACGCCCACCGCACTCCGCCGCGCACCGCGCCCGAGCCGGTGCCGGAGGGCCCGCCCGCCCCGGACAGCGTGCTGCTGACGGCCGCCGTCCGCGCCATCCGGGCCGGCGACCTGGCCGCCACCACCCCGCTGAAGGCGCCCGGCCCCCAGCCAGCAGGCGGCGAACTCCCCCGCACCAGCCCCGCCGACACCCTGGCCACCCTGCAGGCGGCCGTCATGACCGGCGAGGCCGTGTGGATCGGCTACGTCAACGCCGACGGCGCCGCCAGCCAGCGCGTCGTCGCCCCCATCCGCGTCGAGGGCGGCTTCGTCACCGCCTACGACCACACCGCCGACGAGGTCCGCACCTACCCCCTGCACCGGATCACCGGGGTGGCCGAGCTGGCGGAGGACTGAGCCCGAGGAGCAGCCCGTAGGCCCCCGTATCACGCGCGCATCAGGCACACTGGAGGTTTGGCCGCGCGGAAGGATGGCACACGTGAACGGTCCGCTGATCGTCCAGTCCGACAAGACCCTGCTCCTGGAAGTCGACCACGAGCGGGCCGACGAATGCCGTCGGGCCATCGCGCCCTTCGCGGAGCTGGAACGGGCCCCGGAGCACATCCACACCTACCGGCTCACCCCGCTCGGCCTGTGGAACGCGCGGGCCGCCGGGCACGACGCCGAGCAGGTCGTCGACGCCCTGGTGCAGTACAGCCGGTATCCGGTGCCGCACGCCCTGCTGGTCGACATCGCCGAGACCATGGACCGGTACGGCCGGCTCACCCTGAGCAAGCACCCGGCGCACGGGCTGGTGCTCACCACCACCGACCGGCCGGTGCTGGAGGAGATCCTGCGCTCCAAGCGGGTCACGCCGCTGGTCGGCAACCGGATCGACCCGGACACCGTCGCCGTGCACCCCTCCGAGCGGGGGCAGATCAAGCAGACCCTGCTCAAGCTGGGCTGGCCCGCCGAGGACCTCGCCGGATACGTGGACGGCGAGGCGCACCCGATCGACCTGCGCGAGGACGGCTGGGCGCTGCGTCCCTACCAGAAGCAGGCCGTGGAGAACTTCTGGCACGGCGGCAGCGGTGTCGTGGTGCTGCCCTGCGGGGCGGGCAAGACGCTGGTCGGCGCCGGGGCTATGGCGCAGGCCGGGTCGACCACGCTGATCCTGGTCACCAACACGGTCTCCGCCCGGCAGTGGAAGCACGAGCTGGTGAAGCGGACCTCGCTGACCGAGGACGAGATCGGCGAGTACAGCGGCACCAAGAAGGAGATCCGGCCGGTCACCATCGCGACCTATCAGGTGCTGACCACCCGCCGGAAGGGTGTCTACCCGCACCTCGAACTCTTCGACTCCCGTGACTGGGGTCTGATCGTCTACGACGAGGTCCATCTGCTGCCCGCTCCCGTCTTCAAGTTCACCGCCGATCTCCAGGCCCGCCGCCGCCTCGGTCTGACCGCGACCCTGGTGCGCGAGGACGGCCGCGAGTCCGATGTGTTCTCCCTGATCGGGCCCAAGCGGTTCGACGCGCCGTGGAAGGAGATCGAGGCGCAGGGCTACATCGCGCCCGCCGACTGCGTCGAGGTCCGGGTGAACCTCACCGACTCCGAGCGGCTCGCCTACGCCACCGCCGAGACCGAGGACAAGTACCGCTTCTGTGCCACCACCGCGACCAAGCGGAAGGTCACGGAGGCGATCGTGCGCCGGTTCGCCGGGCAGCAGGTTCTCGTGATCGGCCAGTACATCGACCAGCTGGACGAGCTGGGCGAGCACCTGAACGCGCCAGTGATCAAGGGCGAGACCTCCAACGCGCAGCGGGAGAAGCTCTTCGACGCCTTCCGCGAGGGCGAGATCAGCGTGCTGGTCGTCTCCAAGGTCGCCAACTTCTCCATCGACCTGCCCGAGGCCACCGTCGCCGTCCAGGTGTCCGGCACCTTCGGCTCGCGGCAGGAGGAGGCCCAGCGGCTCGGCCGGGTGCTGCGGCCCAAGGCGGACGGCCACCGGGCGCACTTCTACTCGGTCGTCGCCCGCGACACGATCGACCAGGACTTCGCGGCCCACCGCCAGCGCTTCCTCGCGGAACAGGGGTACGCCTACCGGATCGTCGACGCCGACGAGATCCTCGCGGAGGGCACGAAGGAGAACTAGGACCCGGCTACGGGTCCCCGAGGGCGTCCCCGTATCTGCGGTGGACGCCCGCCTCCTCGCCGTACTCGCCGAGTATGACCACGCCGAAGGCGGCCTGCGCGTAGACCTTGATCGCGCGCAGGGCCTCGCCCAGGAGGTGGCGGTGGTCGCGGCCGGCCACCGCGGAGGCTCCGGACGGACGGGACGGGGCGGGGTGAAGGGTTGCTGCGCTCATGTCTCCATGGTGAGACTTCCGGCATAAGTCCGGAATACACCCACGGGCCGGTTCTCAAAGCGATCCCTCTGCACCCGTGGGTGGAGCCCGCCCCTAGACGCCGCCGCCCGGACCCCCTAGGGGTATGGGCTCAGGACCCGTCCGCGTGCACGGCGTAGACGTACCGCTTCCCCGCGTACTCGCTCAGGTTCCAGATCACCGACTCGGCGAACGACCAGCCCGAGGCGCCGCTGGTGTGGTAGCTGAGGTCCTCGCAGCCGATGGCCAGGTTGCACACCGTGCTCGCGGTCGCGGCGCCCGACGTGAAGGTGCGCAGCGCGCCCGCGCCGGAGGGGCCGTTGCTGACCGAGAGATAGTGCTTGCTGTTGCGGGAGACGATGCCCTGGATCTTCTTCTGGGCGACCGTGACCGCCTCGCTCGGCGTGCCCGAGGACAGCGAGCGGTTGGTGTAGTCGAGGTTCCAGCGCACGACCTTCGGCGTGGTCGTGGGCGCGCCCGTACCGGTCCACGAGGTGCCCGAGTAGTCGACCGCGCCATCCTCGGAGTACTCGCTCACCACCAGACTGTCGGGGGTGCTGGCGCGGTCGAGGCCGATCGCCGAGTAGCGCAGGTACTTGCCGGTGTTGTCGTACGCGCCGCTCTGCGGGAGCACGTACGAGTAGCCGTAGCCGTAGTAGGTGCCGTCGACCAGGCCGCAGGAGTCGGTCTGGGTGGTGTCGACCTGGAAGAGGGTGTTGAGGTCGAAGACCCGGAGGCCCTTGTAGGTGTCGACCACGTACAGCAGGTTGCCGTACCAGAGGATGCCGCCGGCGTGCTTGCGTATGGGGTTGAAGGAGAACTCGCCGCCGGCCGTCTTCACCGGCTCGACCAGCAGGACGTGGCGGTAGGTGGGCGCGGAGGCGGAGTTGTGGTTGACGAAGGTGAGCCGCAGGCCCTTGTCGAGGGGGTAGTTGTCGGTGCCGTCGTCGTCCGGGTCGGTCTCGAAGTACCAGGAGACCAGGACGGCCTTGTTGCTGCCGCCGTCGGGGTAGACACCGTTGCCGTAGGCGTCGGCGCTGGTGGTGACGCCCTGCGGAATCCAGTAGTCGACGGCCTGGTCGCCGCTGTCCCAGGTGAAGCCGGCCGCGAACGCCTGGGACGTGCCCGGCGTGCTGGTCAGGCGGGTGGCCTTGCGGTTGGTGTCGGCGAGGACGGCGGTCGCGTCCACCGTGGTGAGCTTGGCCGCCAGGCCCGCGTTCAGGTCGGCGAACTCGCCGTAGGAGTTGCCCGTACGGGTGGTGAGGGCGAACTGCGCCGGGTCGATGGTCGCGGCGTGCGCGACGGAGGGGGCGAGGACGGCCCCGGCCGCTCCGACGAACGGTGCGGCGGCGATTCCCCGGAGGATACTTCTGCGCGTCATGGACATGGCGGCGAACGTATGTCCTACATGATCAGCGGCACAAGCACGGGCGTTCGACTTGGGAGCGGGTCCGGGCGGGATTCGGACGCGCCCGGATATTCATTGGCCCCGGCCCGCCCGCCGCGCCTACAATCTCCGCTCTTGCCCGCCTCCCCTCGGAGTGCCGCCGCCCGGCCGGTAACCGGACGGCACCCTTCAAGGCCGTATCCGGCCCCGTGACCACGCAGCAGGTACCACCGGAGGCACTCCCTTGTCCGCGACCGCGCCCGACCCGCTCGACGACCCCCGCGCCCCCCTGACCCGCGAACGCACCCACCTGGCCGACTCACGGGCCGCCCTGCGCGCCATGCGGGAGGACGTGGAGGCGCTGGACATCAAGGACGTCGCCGCGAACTGGGTCAACGCACAGGTGCTGACCCGCCAGATCGACGAACGGATCAAGGCGCTGGCCGACCTCAGCGACACCCCGCTGTTCTTCGGCCGGCTCGACTACCTGCACGCGCCGGGGGCGGAGCGGGCCGAGGGGGCCGAGGAATCAGAGAGGCGCGAAGCGCCTTCCTCGCAAGGGCGGCGATGGGAGACGGGTGGGCGGTTCTACATCGGGCGCCGGCATGTGCACGACGCGGACGGCGACCCCATGGTGATCGACTGGCGCGCCCCGGTGTCGCAGCCGTTCTACCGGGCGTCCAAGAAGGACCCGATGGACGTCGGGCTGCGCCGCCGCTTCGGCTACACCGGCGGCGAGCTGACCGCGTACGAGGACGAGCACCTGTCGGACCCCTCGGAGACGGCGGCCACCAGCAAGCTGCTCCAGCAGGAGATCGAGCGGCCGCGCGTCGGCCCTATGCGGGACATCGTCGCCACCATCCAGCCGGAGCAGGACGAGATCGTCCGCAGCGGGCTCGGCGGCACGGTGTGTGTGCAGGGTGGCCCCGGTACGGGCAAGACGGCGGTCGGTCTGCACCGGGTCGCCTATCTGCTCTACGCGCACCGGGAACGGCTCGCCCGCACCGGCACCCTGGTCATCGGGCCGAACCGGTCCTTCCTTCACTACATCGAGCAAGTGCTGCCCGCACTCGGTGAGTTGAGCGTGCAGCAGGCCACCGTGGACGATCTCGTGGCCCAGGTCGAGGTGCGCGGCACGGACGAGGCGCGGGCCGCCGTGCTCAAGGGCGACGCCCGGATGGCCGAGGTGCTGCGCCGGGCGCTGTACGCGCAGGTCACGATGCCGACCGAGCCGGTCATGGTGGTGCGCGGCTCGCGCCGCTGGCGGGTCCCGGCGTACGAACTGGAGGAGATCGCGCGCGAGTTGCTGGGGCGCGAGATCCGGTACGGCGCCGCGCGCGAGGCGTTGCCGCAGCGGATCGCGCACGCGGTGCTGGTGCAGATGGAGCGGGCCGGGGAGGCGCCGGACGACCGGGTGCAGGACGCGGTCGCCCGCAACAGCGCGGTCAAGGCCGTCGTGAAGGCCGTCTGGCCGCCCGCCGATCCGGCCAAGCTGGTGCTGCGGCTGCTGTCCGACGGGGAGTTCCTCGCCGAGCACGCGGCCGGAATCCTGGACGAGGAGGAGCAGAAGGCCGTGCTCTGGGCCAAGCCGGTGCGGAGCGTGAAGTCGGCCAAGTGGTCCTCCGCCGACGCGGTGCTGATCGACGAGGCGGCCGACCTGATCCAGCGCACGCACTCGCTGGGCCATGTCGTGCTGGACGAGGCGCAGGACCTCTCGCCCATGCAGTACCGCGCGGTCGGTCGCCGCTGCACCACCGGCAGCGCGACCGTCCTCGGTGACCTCGCCCAGGGCACCACCCCGTGGGCGACCCGGAGTTGGGACGAGGCACTGGCGCACCTCGGCAAGAGCGAGGGCGTGATCGAGGAGCTGACGGCGGGTTTCCGCGTCCCCACGGACGTGATCACCTACGCCTCCCGGCTGCTCCCCCACATCGCGCCCGGCCTCACCCCGGTCGCCTCCGTCCGTGAGAACCCCGGCTTCTTCGAGGTGCGCGCGGTCGACGGAGTAGCCGAAGTGGTCTCCGCCTGCGAGGAGTTGCTGCGCAACGAGGGCTCGACCGGTCTGATCGCCGCCGACGCCCGCGTGCCCGCCCTCGCCGAGGCCCTGACGGCGGCCGGGATCGGTTTCCTCGCGCCCGGCGAGGAGACCACCGAGGAGACCCGGCTGACCCTGGTCCCGGCCTCGCTCGCCAAGGGCCTGGAGTACGACTACGTGGTCCTGGACGAGCCGCGGGCCGTGGTGGACGGCGAGCCCGACGAACGCACGGGCCTGCGACGGCTGTACGTGGCACTGACCCGGGCGGTGTCGGGGCTGATCGTGGCACACACCGGCCCACTGCCCGACCAGCTCACGGGCGGAGCGGCCGGGTAGAGCGCTGAGCCCGTCCCCTGCCATGTCCCGGCGCCGGGGCCTCTGTCGAGCGTCCCGCCGCCACGGCTACGGAAGGGGCCTCGCAGGCCGCGATCCGGTCCCGGCGCGGTACGCGTCTCCTCCACGTCCGCCAAGGGATCACGCGCCCCGAGCCGCCCCTACGGCTCCAGCCCCCTGCGTTCCTCGCCCGACGCGAAGCCCAGCCAGGTGTGCCGGTTGCCGGCCCAGCACCAGCCGACCTTGGGGGCGTCGCGTCGCTCGCGTCCGTCCCGGCCGGTGCCGTTGCTGATCCAGAGCGCGGGGGTGCGGGCGTCCAGCGTGCCGTTCGGTTTGCGCAGCCGGGAGCCGATGGTCATGAAGCAGTGATTGCGCTCCAGCACGTCCGGCCGCTGGAGCACCCAGTGAATGCCCTCGGTCAGCAGCAGCGGCGTGCGGGACGCGGCGGTGAGCGCCAAAAGTGCCTCGTCCGGGCTCCAGTTGGCCATGTCGTCGCCCCGGTCGACCCCGCTGACCAGGTACAGCGGGGTGTCCGGCAGGCCGATGGTGTCGAGCGGCGCGAAGAGGTCGACGTCGGTCATGTCGGTGACGACGAACCCGGCCCTGTCCCGCCGCCGGAGCAGCGGCGCGAGTACGGAGGCGGGGGCGAGGTCGGGACGGACGGCGAGGAGGAAGTCGCCGTCCCCGGCCCCCTGCGCCGCCGCCCGGACCTCGGCGGCCGGCAGTCCCGCGATCTCGTGCACCCCCAGCTCGATCAGCCGCTCGGCCTGTGTACTCAGGGGGGTGAAGGTCTGCGTGGTCTGCGTGGTCTCGGACACGATGCTCCCAACGACAGCGGTGTGCACGGGCGCAGGCCCAACGAACCGCCCGCCCGGAACATTCCCGGCAGGACCGGCTACTCCCCGTCGAGCATTCCCCGCCACACCCCGACGGCGTCGGCGCACACCGGGCCGGCCCACCCCTGCGGCCGGGCCGCGCCACCGATGTGGAAGGCGTCGATACCGGCCGACCGCAACTCCGGCACGTGCTCCAGCCGGAGCCCCCCGCCGACCATGATGCGCGGCTCGTATCCCGGCGTGCCGGTGTGCGCGGCCTCGGCGGTCAGCGTGTCCAGACCCTCGTCCACACCCGTCGCCGCGCCCGCGGTGAGGAAGGTGTCCAGGCCCGGCAGTCCGCTGAGCCGCTTGCGCAGCGCGTCGCGGTCGGCGGCGCGGTCGATCGCCCGGTGGAAGGTCCAGGGGCAGCCGTCCAGCGCGTCGACGACCCGTTCGACCGCCGCGAGGTCCACGTCCCCGTCCGGGTCGAGGAAGCCGAGGACGAACTGGTCGGCGCCCGCCGCCCGCAGTTCGGCGGCCGTGCCGGTCAGCCGGCCGAGGTCGCCCGCCGCGAACCCGTCCGACAGCCGCAGCATCACGCGCAGGTCGATCGTGACGGCGGCGCGGATGGCGGCCACCACGGCGGGGTCGGGGCTGAGCCCGTCCGCCGCCATGTCGGTGACCAGTTCCAGCCGGTCCGCGCCTCCCGCCTGGGCGGCGACCGCGTCGTCGACCCCGAGAGCGATCACCTCCAGGACCGCACGCTTGCTCATGGCACCCCAATTCCGACGCGGCTACAGGTCTAGTCCAATTCCAGGGTACGCCCCGCCCCCGATCACCGGAACAATGGACGCATGGCCGACGCAGACACCGCAGCAGACCTCGGGCTCCGCTTCGCCCGCGCCCTCGAAGCCGCCCGCGCGCCCGGCGGGGGCCCGGACCCCGCCCCGTACGCCGGGAACCTGATCGCCCGCTGGGAGGAGCCGCAGCGGCGCTATCACACGCTCGCCCACCTCACGGCGGTCCTCGACCGGGTCGACGCGCTGGCGGAGTACGCCGACGACCCCGACCTCGTACGGCTGGCGGCCTGGTTCCACGACGCGGTGTACCTGCCGGACCGGTCGGAGAACGAGGAGCGCTCCGCGCGGCTGGCCGAGCGGGCCCTGACCGAGGCCGGGGTGCCGGCGGCGAAGGTCGCGGAGGTGGCCCGGCTGGTGCGGCTCACCGTGGGCCACGACCCGGCCGAGGGCGACCGGAACGGGCAGGTGCTGTGCGACGCCGACCTGGCGATCCTGGCTGCGGCGCCGTCCGCGTACGCCGCCTACACGGCCGAGATCCGCGAGGAGTACCACTTCGTGCCCAACGACGCCTTCCATGAGGGCCGTTCGGCGGTACTGCGCCAACTCCTGGACCTGCCGAGGCTGTTCCACACCCCCTACGGGTCGGAGCACTGGGAGGCGACCGCCCGCTGGAACCTCGCGGGAGAGCTGGAAATGCTGTCGCCCTGACTCGGGGCTCACCCCTAGGGTGCCGTCCATGCGAGCGATGAGCGGGGACCAGGTGACCGAGGCCGTGCGCGGCTGCGTGACGACGCTGCGCGCGGCCGTCGACCGCGACTGGACGGCTGTCCGCGCCGGCGGTGTGGAGTGGGACTGCCACGTCACCGCCCTGCACGTCGCCGAGTGCCTCCTCGCCTACGCCGGCAACCTCGTCGGCCACGCGCGGGACGCCTACGTACCCTTCGAGATGCGTCTGGAGGACGGCACCGGCAACGACGGCCTGCTGCACGTCCTGGAGACCACCGGCGCCCTGCTGGCCGCCGCGGTGAACACCGCCCCGCCCGGCGACCGGGCCTTCCACCCGTACCCCTTCCGCAGCGCCGACCGCGAGGGCTTCGCGGCGATGGGCGTGGCCGAAGTGCTGCTGCACACCTACGACATGGCCCAGGGCCTCGGGCTGGAGTACACGCCCGCCGATAGCCTCGCCGAAGGTGTGCTGACCTCCATCTTCCCGCACGTACAGCCGGGCCCGGAAGCCTGGCCGACCCTGCTGTGGGCCACCGGCCGGGGGGAGCTGGCGGGCCGCCCGGCGGTGGACAGCTGGCGCTGGCGCAACAACCTCGTCATCCCGGCCGACCGCCTCACCCTCACCGGTCTGCGCCCGGCCGCCGCCCGCGACCTGCGCCTCGGCGGCGACGGCGGCTTCACCTGGCTCGGCGGCGCCCCCTACGAGGGCACCCGCGAGGCCGCCGGCTTCCTGGTCAAGGCATACGAAGCGGGCGTCCACAGCCCCGAGTTCGGCGTCTTCACCCTGATCCGCACCGAGGACGGCCTGGCCGTCGGCGGCATCGGCTTCCACGGCACCCCCGACTCCGAGGGCCGCGTCGAAATCGGCTACGACCTCGTCCCCGAGGCCCGCGGCCAGGGCTATGCGACAGAGGCGCTCCGCGCCCTGACGGAATGGGCCGTCGCCCGCGACGACGTCCACCAGATCATGGCCACCGTCCACCCCGACAACCCCGCCTCCGAACGCGTCCTCGCCCGCGCCGGCTTCCACCGGGCGAACACGGAACAGGAGGAGGCGGCCCGCACGGAACACGACACGGAGACCGGCCTACGCC
>NZ_MUNH01000049.1:0-17068 GCF_002154615.1 Streptomyces recifensis | reverse complement strand
TCCACCTGGCCCCAGCCCGGTGCCATCGGCACGAACCAGTTGGACTCGGCCGCGGTGGCCGGCACGGCGGTCGCCGGGTCGTTCTTCAGGGTGGCGAGGTCGGTCTTGTTGTTGGGCAGGTTGCCCTTGGCGATCAGGCCCTTCTGGCCCTCGGGACCGGTGAAGGCGTTGATCCACTCGGCGGCGATGTCCTGGTTGCGCGACTTCACCGGGACGGCGAGGTCGGAACCGCCCAGGAACACCGGCATGTTCTTGCCGGAGGGACCGGGCATCACGAAGTTCTCGAGGTTGTCCTTGAGCTTGCCGGTCTTGTCGTTCTTCGGGTCGGCGGAGGTCGCGCCCTCCCAGGCCGCGCCGAAGATCATGGCCGACTTGCCCTGGCCGTACACGAGGTAACGGTCGGACTCGTCCTTGGTCTTGTCACCGTGCATGTACTTGTCGACGACCTGCTTGAAGGCGGTGAGGCCCTTGACCGACTCCGGCGAGGAGAGGGACGCCTTCCACTGGCCGCCCTCCTCCTTGGCGATGGCGCCGCCCGCGTCGTAGACGAAGGACATGGCCGCGTACCAGTCACGGGTGGGCTGGTACCAGGCGTTGAACTTGTCGCCCTCCTTCTTCTGGATCTTGTCCAGGGCGGCGGTCAGCTCGGGGTAGGTCTTCGGCGGGGTCTTGACGCCGACCGAAGCGGCCACGTCCTTGCGCCAGTTGGCGACGCGGCCACCGGCGTAGTACGGCACGCCGTAGGTCTTGCCGTCGTAGGTCACCGACGCCTTCAGGCCGTCCAGCCAGGCGTCCGAGCCCTCGAACTTGCCGGGCTCCAGGGGGGCGAAGGCGCCCTTCACCATGTAGCCGAGCATCTCGGTGTTGCCCATCTCGACCACGTCGGGGGCCTTGTCGGTGGCGAGGACGGCGTCCAGCTTGGTGTTCTTGTCCGGCCAGCCGTAGTACTCGTGCTTGATCTTCAGGCCCGGGTGCTTCTTCACCACGGCGGCGTCCGCGGCCTTGACCAGGTTCGGCCAGTTGTTCTGCGCGTCGACGGTGAGCCAGACGGTCAGCGCGTCACTGTCGCCCCCCTTGCCCTTGCCGTCGTCGCTGCCGCACGCGGCGATGGAGACGATCATGCCCGCGACGCCGATCGCGGCTATCAGTCTGCGCTTCACGCCATCCTCCTCAGGGATGCCCACAACCCCCCTGCCTCCCCGCGGTGTCACACTTGCGCGTCGTACCGCCCTCGGAGCCGGGACTGGACCAATGGTGTAGACCAGCAGGGGGAGCTTGGCCCAGACCAAAAGGGCTGTCAAGGGTGTTCAGGTGGGCTCCGGGCGTCCGTGACGCGACCGAGATATGCAGGGACCTTTCATTGCGCAACCGACAGATCGGACGGACCAGTTCCGGTGGACCATTGGTCCGCCGGGCGCGGGTGGACTAGACCAACCGGGGGTGCGGCGGTATACAGGGAGATCACGGAACGTGCGGGTGAACCGGCCGCGCGCGGCCGTGCCACGATGTGAGCCGTGACCGATGGCGATGTCGGTCGCCATCGGCATCCGGAGCCGGGAAGGCAGCCATGAGCACCGACGTCAGCAGGGCGGAGAACGAGGCCGGCGCGACCGTCCGTACCGCGCGCGTGCCCAAGTACTACCGCCTGAAGAAGCACCTCCAGGAGATGACGGAGACGCTTCCGCCGGGCACGCCGGTGCCGCCCGAGCGCACGCTGGCCGCCGAGTTCGACACCTCCCGCACCACCGTCCGCCAGGCCCTCCAGGAGCTGGTGGTGGAGGGGCGGCTGGAGCGCATCCAGGGCAAGGGCACCTTCGTCGCCAAGCCCAAGGTCGCCCAGGCGCTCCAACTCACCTCCTACACCGAGGACATGCGGGCCCAGGGACTCGAACCCACCTCGCAGCTGCTGGACATCGGCTACATCACGGCCGACGACCGGCTGGCCGGGCTGCTGGACATAAGCGCCGGGGGCCGGGTGCTGCGCATCGAGCGGCTGCGCATGGCCAACGCCGAGCCGATGGCCATAGAGACCACCCACCTCTCCGCCAAGCGCTTTCCCGCCCTGCGCCGTTCGCTGGTGAAGTACACCTCGCTGTACACCGCGCTCGCCGAGGTCTACGACGTCCACCTGGCCGAGGCCGAGGAGACCATCGAGACCTCGCTGGCGACCCCGCGCGAGGCGAGCCTGCTCGGCACCGACGTGGGCCTGCCGATGCTGCTGCTGTCCCGGCACTCGGTGGACCGGGAGGGCCGCCCGGTGGAGTGGGTGCGCTCGGTGTACCGGGGTGACCGCTACAAGTTCGTGGCGCGGCTTCGGCGTCCGCAGGACTGACCGGCTCCGTCCCCCGCTTCTTGGGCCCCACCAGCTCACATCGCCATATCGATACCCGGACGAGGGCTTCCGCTCCGCCGTGCCGTCACCTAGATTGCGTGCGCATTACGCGTGATCAACGAGGGGACGGAGTCCGGCATGCCCGACGATTCTGAAGTGAGGCAACCGGTGGTGACACCGGTCCGAGTGGTCATCGGGCTGTGTCTCGTGGCGCCGTTCGTGGCGATGCTGTGGGTGGGTTCGTTCTCCAAGGTGGACCCGACGTTCATCGGCATCCCGTTCTTCTACTGGTACCAGATGCTGTGGGTGCTGGTCTCCACCTCGCTCACCATGACCGCGTACCAGCTCTGGCAGCGCGACCAGCGCTCCCGCAAGGCCCGGAGCGGGGGTGTCTCGAAGTGAAGGACGGCGTCAACGGCGTGGCGCTCGGCGTCTTCGTCTTCTTCTTCCTCGCGGTCACGGTCCTGGGCTTCCTCGCCTCGCGCTGGCGCAAGGCCGAGAACGAGCACTCGCTGGACGAATGGGGCCTGGGCGGCCGGTCGTTCGGCACCTGGATCACCTGGTTCCTGCTCGGCGGCGACCTGTACACGGCGTACACCTTCGTCGCGGTGCCGGCGGCGATCTACGCGGCCGGCGCGTCCGGGTTCTTCGCGGTGCCGTACACGATCCTGGTGTACCCGCTGATCTTCACCTTCCTGCCCCGGCTGTGGTCGGTCTCGCACCGGCACGGTTACGTCACGACCTCCGACTTCGTGCGCGGGCGCTTCGGCTCCAAGGGTCTTTCGCTGGCCGTGGCGGTCACCGGAATCCTGGCGACCATGCCGTACATCGCGCTCCAACTGGTCGGCATCCAGGCGGTGCTGGACGTGATGGGCGTGGGCGGCGGTGAGGACACCAACTGGTTCGTGAAGGACCTGCCGCTGCTGATCGCCTTCGGTGTGCTCGCGGCGTACACGTACTCCTCGGGTCTGCGGGCCCCGGCGATGATCGCGTTCGTGAAGGACACGCTGATCTACATCGTCATCGCGGTGGCGATCATCTACATCCCGATCAAGCTGGGCGGGTTCGACGAGATCTTCGCCAAGGCGGGCGAGAAGTACACCGCCGCCGGTGCGGGCGGACTCGTCCCGGCTCCGGCGGGCCAGTGGACGTATGCCACGCTGGCGGTGGGATCGGCGCTCGCGCTGTTCATGTACCCGCACTCGATCACCGCGACCCTCTCCTCCAAGAGCCGCGAGGTCATCCGGCGCAACACCACGATCCTGCCGCTGTACTCCCTGATGCTGGGGCTGCTGGCGCTGCTGGGCTTCATGGCCATCGCGGCCGGGGTGAAGGTCACCAACGGGCAGCTCGCCATCCCGCAGTTGTTCGAGGACATGTTCCCGGACTGGTTCGCGGGCGTGGCGTTCGCGGCGATCGGTATCGGCGCGCTCGTCCCGGCGGCGATCATGTCGATCGCGGCCGCGAACCTGTTCACCCGCAACATCTACAAGGACTTCATCAAGCCCGACGCGACGCCCGAGCAGGAGACCAAGGTCTCCAAGCTGGTCTCGCTCCTGGTGAAGGTGGGCGCGCTGGTCTTCGTCCTCACCATGGACAAGACGGTCGCCATCAACTTCCAGCTCCTGGGCGGCATCTGGATCCTCCAGACCTTCCCCGCCCTGGTCGGCGGCCTCTTCACCCGCTGGTTCCACCGCTGGGCCCTGCTGGCCGGCTGGGCGGTCGGCATGGTCTACGGCACCCTCGCCGCCTACGGCGTCGCCTCCCCCACCCAGAAGCACTTCGGCGGCTCCGCCAAGGAGATCCCCGGCATCGGTGAGATCGGCTACATCGGCCTGACGGCCTTCGTCCTGAACGTCGTCGTGACGGTGGTCCTCACCTTCGTCCTCAAGGCCGTGAAGGCCCCCGACGGCATCGACGAGACCACCCCCGCCGACTACACCGCCGACGCGGGCGACCCCGGCGTGGAGGTCGAACTCCCCCCGGCGACAGCGGGCACCAGCCACTAGGGCCTCTCGTTTGGATCTTGCCGGGCTCGCGGGGTCCGGCCTGATCCAAACGAAAGAGCCTAGAGGTCCGCACCTTTTCGGCCACGGGCCGCCGTCATGCGAAAGCGACGGCGGCCCGTCGTCGTACACACTGCCGGGCATGGACCTCCTCATCAGAGACGCCGACCCGGCCGAGTACACCGCCCTGGGCGAGATCACCGCGCAGGCGTACCTCCAGGACGGCCTGCTGGACTTCGGGGAGAGCGACGCCTACCTGGGTGAGCTGCGGGACGTGGCCCGGCGGGCGGCGGACGCGGAGATCCTGGTGGCCGTGCGCGGGGACGTCCTGCTGGGCGGGGTCACCTTCGTCCCGGCCGGCGGCCCCATGGCCGACATCGCGGGCCCGGGCGAGGCCGAGATCCGGATGCTGGCGGTCGCGCGGGCCGGCCGGGGCCAGGGAGCCGGGGAGGCCCTCGTACGGACCTGTGCCGACCGGGCACGGGCCCTGGCGGGCTGTCACGGCCTCGTCCTCTCCACCCAGCCCACGATGCACGCCGCCCACCGCATCTACGAACGCCTCGGTTTCCACCGCACCCCGCACCGCGACTGGAACCCGTTGCCGGGCGTTTCGGACCTCGCTCTGCTCACTTACGAGTTGACCCTCTGAAGCCGCCGCGACACACAACAGACACAACATCTGGGGGTGACGCGACAGGGCGGCACTAGATGTATGCTCATGCTCGCTGTCGTCGCAGGGGAATCCGGTGCGAATCCGGAACTGTCCCGCAACGGTGTACTCGCGTGCTTCGCGCATGCCAGCGTCAGTCCGAGGACCTGCCGACAGCGGCGCCCGGCCGTCCGGCCCGGGTGCTCGAAGACGTCCGGGCCTCGTGGAGTGGGCCGGTGGACGCGACGCCGCGTGCGCTCGTGCCCTCTCATACCCTCCGCCAGGCCCCCGTGCCCAGCGAGGGAGAGCCCCACGTGACCATCGCGCCTGCCGATCCGGCTTCAGCCACCCCGGCGACCGAGGCCCCTGTGGAGAACGACGGCCCCGGTGCCGCGCTGCTGCGGACCCTGACCGAGCTGACCGCCGACCTCCCCGACGCGGACCCCGGCCGGGTCGCGGCCGCCGCGCTGCGCGGCCGGTCGGCGCGCGCCGACGAGGCGGAGCTGCGCGAGCTGGCCACCGAGGCCGCCGCCGGTCTGATCTCGGAGGACCCCGCGTACTCCCGGCTGGCCGCCCGGCTGCTCACGCTCTCCATCCGCGCCGAGGCCGCCTCGCAGGGCGTGACCCGCTTCACCGAGTCGGTGGCCGTGGGCCACCGCGAGGGCCTGGTCGCCGACCGCACCGCCGACTTCGTGACGCTGCACGCCGCCCGGCTGAACGCCCTGGTCGACACCGGCGCCGACGACCGGTTCGGCTACTTCGGCCTGCGCACCCTGTACAGCCGCTACCTGCTCCGCCATCCCATCACCCGCAAGGTGATCGAGACCCCGCAGCACTTCATGCTGCGCGTGGCGAGCGGTCTGGCCGAGAACGACAGCGCCCCCGCCGTGGACGAGGTGGCCGCGCTGTACGGCCTGATGAGCCGCCTGGACTACCTGCCCTCCTCCCCCACCCTGTTCAACTCCGGTACGCGGCACCCCCAGATGTCGTCCTGCTACCTGCTGGACTCCCCGCTGGACGAGCTGGACTCGATCTACGACCGCTACCACCAGGTCGCCCGCCTCTCCAAGCACGCCGGCGGCATCGGCCTCTCCTACTCCCGCATCCGCAGCCGGGGTTCGCTGATCCGGGGCACCAACGGGCACTCCAACGGCATCGTCCCGTTCCTGAAGACACTGGACGCCTCGGTGGCCGCGGTGAACCAGGGCGGCCGGCGCAAGGGCGCGGCCGCGGTGTACCTGGAGACCTGGCACTCCGACATCGAGGAGTTCCTGGAGCTGCGCGACAACACCGGTGAGGACGCGCGCCGTACGCACAACCTGAACCTCGCGCACTGGATCCCGGACGAGTTCATGCGCCGGGTCAACGCCGACGAGTCGTGGTCGCTGTTCTCCCCGGCGGACGTGCCCGAGCTGGTCGACCTGTGGGGCCCGGAGTTCGACGCGGCCTACCGCAAGGCCGAGGAGGCGGGCCTGGCGAAGAAGTCCATGCCGGCCCGCGAGCTGTACGGCCGCATGATGCGCACCCTCGCGCAGACCGGCAACGGCTGGATGACCTTCAAGGACGCCGCCAACCGCACCGCCAACCAGACGGCGCTGCCGGGCAACGTGGTGCACTCCTCCAACCTGTGCACGGAGATCCTGGAGGTCACCGACGACGGGGAGACCGCGGTCTGCAACCTCGGCTCGGTGAACCTGGGCGCCTTCGTGGCCGACGGGGACATCGACTGGGAGCGGCTGGACGAGACCGTCCGTACCGCCGTGACCTTCCTCGACCGGGTCGTGGACATCAACTTCTACCCGACCGAGCAGGCCGGCCGTTCGAACGCCAAGTGGCGCCCGGTGGGCCTCGGCGCGATGGGCCTCCAGGACGTCTTCTTCAAGCTGCGTATCCCCTTCGACTCCCCCGAGGCGAAGGCGCTGTCCACGCGGATCGCCGAGCGCATCATGCTGGCCTCCTACGAGGCGTCCGCCGACCTCGCCGAGCGCAACGGCCCGCTCCCCGCCTGGGAGCAGACCCGTACCGCCCGGGGCGTGCTGCACCCCGACCACTACGACGTCGAGCTGACCTGGCCGGAGCGCTGGGCCGCGCTGCGCGCCCGGATCGCCGAGGTCGGCATGCGCAACTCGCTGCTGCTGGCGATCGCGCCGACGGCGACCATCGCCTCCATCGCGGGCGTGTACGAGTGCATCGAGCCGCAGGTGTCCAACCTGTTCAAGCGCGAGACGCTGTCGGGCGAGTTCCTCCAGGTCAACGCGTACCTGGTGCAGGAGCTGAAGAACCTCGGCGTGTGGGACGCCCGCACCCGTGAGGAGCTGCGCGAGGCCAACGGCTCGGTGCAGGGCTTCGCCTGGATTCCCGAGGACGTGCGGAACCTGTACCGCACGGCCTGGGAGATCCCGCAGCGCGGTCTGATCGACATGGCCGCCGCCCGCACCCCGTTCCTCGACCAGGCTCAGTCGCTGAACCTCTTCCTGGAGACGCCGACCATCGGCAAGCTCTCCTCGATGTACTCCTACGCCTGGAAGTCGGGTCTGAAGACCACGTACTACCTGCGTTCGCGCCCGGCGACCCGGATCGCCCGCGCGGCGGGCCGCGCCCAGGAGACCAAGACCATCCCCGTCCAGCAGGCGGCCGACCCCGACGCCGTCGCCTGCTCCCTGGAAAACCCCGAGTCCTGCGAGGCCTGCCAGTGATGACCGAGAAGAACCTGCTCGACCCCGGCTTCGAGCTGACTCTCCGCCCCATGCGCTACCCGGACTTCTACGAGCGCTACCGGGACGCGATCAAGAACACCTGGACCGTCGAGGAGGTCGACCTCCACTCGGACGTCGCCGACCTGGCGAAGCTCTCCCCCGAGGAGCAGCACCTGATCGGCCGCCTGGTGGCGTTCTTCGCCACGGGTGACTCGATCGTGGCGAACAACCTGGTGCTGACGCTGTACAAGCACATCAACTCCCCCGAGGCGCGGCTCTACCTGAGCCGGCAGCTCTTCGAGGAGGCCGTGCACGTCCAGTTCTATCTGACGCTGCTCGACACCTACCTGCCCGACCCGGAGGACCGCGCGGACGCCTTCGCGGCGGTGGAGAACATCCCCTCCATCCGGGAGAAGGCCGAGTTCTGCTTCAAGTGGATCGACTCGGTCGACAAGCTGGACCGGCTGGAGACCAAGGCGGACCGCCGCAAGTTCCTGCTGAACCTGATCTGCTTCGCCGCGTGCATCGAGGGCCTGTTCTTCTACGGCGCCTTCGCGTACGTCTACTGGTTCCGCAGCCGGGGCCTGCTGCACGGCCTCGCCACCGGCACCAACTGGGTGTTCCGCGACGAGACGATGCACATGTCGTTCGCCTTCGAGGTGGTCGACACCGTCCGCAAGGAAGAGCCGGAGCTGTTCGACGACCAGCTCGAGCAGCAGGTGAAGGACATGCTCCAGGAGGCCGTCGAGGCCGAGCTGCAGTTCGCGCGCGACCTGTGCGGTGACGGCCTGCCCGGCATGAACACCGAGTCGATGCGGCAGTACCTGGAGTGCGTCGCCGACCAGCGCCTCACACGTCTCGGCTTCGCCCCGGTGTACGGCTCGGAGAACCCCTTCTCCTTCATGGAGCTGCAGGGTGTTCAGGAGCTGACGAACTTCTTCGAGCGCCGCCCGTCGGCGTACCAGGTCGCGGTGGAGGGCACCGTGGACCTGGACGAGGACTTCTGAGCCGTCCGAGTCTCCTTTCCGCGGTCCTTCCGGTCCTGCCCGAGCTGTCGGTCGATGCGCCGTTCGCGCACGATGCCGATCACCGAGGGCAGGACCAGGAGGACCAGGATGCCGAGAGTGGCGACCATTCCGATGAGACCTTCGATCTGGTTTCCGTTCATGTCATCAGCCTCGCGCTGAACGCTCCTGTCCACCACTGGCAGGACTGCCGCAGGCCCTCGAATTCCTGCCAGCGACGAGGCACACTGGCAGCATGTTGAAGAACGTGGTCGCGGTCCTGCTGGACGGAGTGCACCCCTTCGAGCTGGGGGTGGTGTGCGAGGTGTTCGGCATCGACCGCAGTGACGACGGACTGCCGGTCTACGACTTCGCCGTGGCCTCGGCGGAGGGGCCCACCCTGCGCACCCACTGCGGCTTCACCGTCTCCACCCCGCACGGTCTGGAGCGGCTGGAGGAGGCCGATCTGATCGCCGTCCCGGCCGGCGACTCCTACACCTCCCGCGACTATCCCCCCGCCCTGCTGGACGCCCTGCGCCGGGCCGTGGCCCGCGGCGCACGGGTGCTCAGCGTGTGCACCGGGGTGTTCGTGCTGGCCGAGGCCGGGCTGCTGGACGGGCGCCGGTGCGCGGTGCACTGGCACAACGCCGGGGAACTGAGCCGGCGCCACCCGCGCGTCACGGTGGAGCCGGACGTGCTCTACGTCGACGAGGACCCGGTGATCACCTCGGCCGGCACGGCGGCCGGGATCGACGCCTGCCTCCACCTCGTGCGCAAGGAGCAGGGGCCCGAGGTCGCCAACAAGATCGCCCGCCGGATGGTGGTGCCCCCGCACCGGGACGGCGGCCAGGCCCAGTACATCGAGCGCCCGCTGCCCAAGGGGCCCTGCGACACCGTGGGCGAGGTGCTGGTGTGGATGGAGGAGCACCTCGACCAGGAGGTCACCGTCGAGCAGCTCGCCGCCCGCGCCCACATGTCCCCGCGCACCTTCGCCCGCCGCTTCCAGCAGGAGACCGGCACCACCCCGTACCGCTGGATTCTGCGCCAACGGGTGCTGCTGGCCCAGCGGTTGCTGGAGGGGACGGACGAGACGGTGGACTCGATCGCCTGGCGGACCGGATTCGGCAACGCGGCCGCGCTGCGCCACCAGTTCGTCCGGGCGCTCGGTACCACCCCGAACGCCTACCGGCGTGCGTTCCGGGGCCCGCAGGCCGCCTGAACGCACGCCGGTCCGGGCGCGTCGCTCCTCACCACTCCACGGGCTCGACCAGCAGCCGGTGCGGACGCAGGGTGATGCCCACGCGGGTCGCGGCGTCCGAGTCCTCGACCTGACGGAACCGGTACTTCGCCGATATCGCCGCCACGATCAGGCTCAACTGGGCCATGGAGAAGTGGTCGCTGGGGCACTTTCGGTTGCCGACGCTGAAGGGGCTCATGGCGTACTTCGGCACCTCCTCGGCCCGCTCCGGCAGCCACCGGTCGGGGTCGAAGTCGAGGTGGCGGGCGTAGGAGCGGGGGTCGCGCTGAATCGCATAGGGGCTGTAGATGATGTCCGCCCCGGCCGGAATGCGATAGACACCGAGTGCCGTGTCGGTGAGCGCGCGACGCGTCAATATCCATACGGCGGGCCGGAGTCGGAGGGCCTCGACGACGACATTGTTGGTGTGACTCAGCCTGCGTACGTGCTCGAATCCGACCGGCGCGCCACCGGTTACCGATTCAACTTCCGCGCGCACCTTCTCCGCGTGCTCGGGATGGTCCGCGAGGATCTGCAGGAGCCACATGATCGTGGAGGCGATTGTCTCGCTTCCGGGGGTGAGTATGGCGACGACCTGGTCGTGGATCTCCTGTTCGCTGATGGGGTCGCCATTGTCGTCCTTCGCCTCCAGCAAAGCCGTCAGCAAATCGTCCGGCTTTTGGCCGGATGCCCTCCGCTCGGTGACGATCTCGTCCACCAGCAGATGCAGATCGGCCAGTGCCCGGTTGAATTCGAGGTTGGACGGGAACGGCAGCCGGTACAGCGGTCCCAGCGGCAGCACCATGCGGCGGTACATGCCCCGGAAGACGGTGGCGAGGTCGGTGCTGAGCCGCTCCGCGCACTCGTCCATGTACTGGCCGCGCAGCAGGCAGCGGGCCGCGATGCGCACCGCGACCCGGAAGGACTCGGTGGTCGCGTCGACGGGCACGCCGGGCCGCCAGCGCTCGGTGAGGGCGTGCGCCTCCTCCTCCATGATCGGCCCGTAGGCGGGGATCGCGGCGAGCCGGAACGCGGGCTGGATGGTGCGGCGCTGCCGCCGGTGCAGCGGGCCGTTGGCGGTGGCCACGCCCTGCTTGCCGAGCAGCCCCTCCAGCGACTCCCACACCGGTCCGTCGATCTTGTAGTCGGGGCTCAGCGCGAGTGCGCCGGTGAGCGCCGGCGCGGTGACGGCGTACACCGTCTTGGGGCCCAGCTTCAGGCGCACCACCTCGCCGTGGTCGCGCAGTTGGGACATGAACGCGAGCGGGTCGCGGGCCAGTTTCAGGCCGTGCCCGAGCACCGGGACGGCGCCCCCGGCGAGGGGCGGCTCCTTCAAATCGGCCACTTCCCGCGTCTCGGGATTGACGGCGTCGACGGTCATTTCTCACCTGCCGCTTCGTTGTTGACGTACGGGGGTGTGGACCGGTCCTCCCAGGTGTCGACCATGTAGCGGCCGGACTCGTGGTGGAACCAGTAGACGGTGCTGAACCAGTTCCGCATATTGCCGACGCAGGTCCGTACGGCGGCGCTCAGTTCCTTTCCGCGTACGGTGCCGTCGTCGAGTTCCCCGGCGAACTCCAGCGCTTCGCGCTCGGCCTCGATGAATTCGGCGATGCAGTTCTCGATGCGCCGCCTGAGTTCTTCGACGGCTTCTTCGAGGGTGAGCCCGGAATGCGTGATGAGACTTATTCCGAGATTGTGCACCTCGTCGCCCGCTATCTCCTTCGGCAGCGAGCAGAGGTCGTTGTACCAGGCGGCGAACTCCTGGCTCAGCAGGGCCGCGCGCCGAAAGGCCGGGTTCTTCCTTACCGCGTCCGGGAGCTGGCATCCGGCGCTCGGTTCGAGGAGGTCGGTCCATATCCAGTGCGCGAAGGTGAGCCGCCGTAGCGCGAGGTACTCCTCGACACCGGGCACCCGGCCCGCGATCCGGTTGGCGAACTCCCGGTCGTACGCCTCGATCACCTCGTGGAAGTGCCGGGCGAACCGCTGGTTCCAGGCGGTCGGCAGGAACGCGTAGAGCCGCAGCACGCTGTCCGCGAAAGCGGCCACCAGCGCGTCCTGGTGGTGCAGGTGG
Source organism: Streptomyces recifensis (assembly GCF_002154615.1). Classification (NCBI taxonomy): domain Bacteria; kingdom Bacillati; phylum Actinomycetota; class Actinomycetes; order Kitasatosporales; family Streptomycetaceae; genus Streptomyces; species Streptomyces recifensis. The sequence goes on along the minus strand of NZ_MUNH01000049.1, from coordinate 5,070 downwards.
TCCTCGGGTGCGTCGAGCGCCGTATGGAGACGCTGCCGCAGCCGCCGCCAGTCCTCGGGCCGGCCGTGCACGATGTCACGGTCGTGCCGGTCGTCCCAGACGAAGAACCACGCGCTGTAGTCGGCTATGGCCTGCAGGACGTCGTCGGGGGCGCCCAGGTAGTAGCCGGCCATCAGGTCCGTGTAGCACAGGTTGTCGGCGTACTCGCGGACCTTGTCCGGGGACATCAGCCGTTTTTCCAGCAGCCACCGCCGGGTGTTCTCCTGGAGCCGCGGCCAATACGGGTGCAGCCGACGGGGAAAGGCGTCCTCGATCACCGGGAGCGCGAGGGACGGTGGTACCGCGACCGCTGTCGCCGATGTGGCGCCGCTTGAAAAAGCATGCACGAACAGTCCCCTCTCGACCGCCAGGAGCACACGCCCCTCCCTGCCGTGCCGGGCGTGCGCCGTTGCGTATCCCCGCACCCCTATTCAGCACTACAACTGACCGTCTGGGGAACGGATTTGCTCCTTTCACTACCCCAAGTCGCCGGGTTTCTTTCGGCGAACAGATGAACGAACAGCCACGACGCCCGGNNCCGGGCGTCGTGGCTGTTCGGTGCGGTGGCGCTGGTTCCGCGCGCTCCCGTCAGTCGTTGGCGACCACGTCGTAGCGCGGTTCGTTCTCGGCCATCTGCCGCAGCGCGTCCTTGCGGTCCCGCTTGGAGAGGCGGTCGATGTAGAGGTAGCCGTACAGGTGGTCGGTCTCGTGCTGGAGGCAGCGGGCGAAGTAGCCGGTACCGCGCACCTTGATGGGGTTGCCCTTCTCGTCCTGCCCGGTCACCTCGGCGTAGTCGGGGCGCGCGAGCGGCGCGTACGCGGTGGGCACGGACAGGCAGCCCTCGTTGCTGTCGTCCAGGCGGCGGGCGGCGGCGGGGAGTTCGACCAGCTTGGGGTTGACGACCACACCGGTGTGGCGGACGCCGTCGTCGTCGGGGCAGTCGTAGACGAAGACCTTCCGGCTCACGCCGATCTGGTTGGCGGCCAGGCCCACGCCCTCGGCGGTGCGCTGGCTGGCGAACATGTCCGCGACCAGTTGTTCCAGCTCGGGGCCGAACTCGGTGACGTCCGCGCACTCCTTGTGCAGCACCGGGTTCCCGACGACCGTGATCGGGCGCGAGGTCCCGCGCTCGCGCCAGCCGGTCTCGCGCTCCTCGCAGTCCTCGGTGTCGACGACATAGCCCTCGTCATCGACGGGGAGCACGCCCACGTGCTGCTGATCGGTGTCCTGCTGAGCCATGACCGAGTGACGCCTTCCTCAAAACAAACCTGGGGGGGACTAGCGGATACAGGGTACGTGGACGCGCCTCGAAGGGGCGCGGGGAACTGCGCGACCAGCCACGACGGTCCGCCACCGGGCAGCGGCGATCAACAAACCTCTTCGAGATCCCGCCAGTCCCGGGAGTCCGGACTGTCGGCGACCCACCCGTCCAGCAACCCCCGGACCAGGGAAGCCGGCGCGGCGATCCCGCACTCCCGCTCCGGCACCCACAGCTGGCCGTCCGTCCGATGCCCCAGCGGACCGGGATGACCCGGCTCACTGTGGTCGTGGGGATCGAGATGCACGCCCTCCCCCTCGTCGGACGGCATCCGCGACTCCGAACACATCCGGCACAGCAGCCGCACGGAAGAGGACCAGTCCTCCGCCGCGAACCCCGCGTCGGCGGCCAGCTGCTCCAGCGCGTCCCGGTCCGCCTCGGTCGCCGCCTCCAGCAGCACCACCCAGGTCGGCACGGGCGACGGCGCCCACAGCTCGATCTCGTCGAAGACCGGATAGGAGTGTCCGGTGGACGTGGTGCGCTCGCCGTGCGGGACACCGTCGTGCAGCACGACCTCGCCCCAGCGCCGCCCCGAGGACGGCAGCGGGATGGACAGCACCTCGATCCGCGCCGGGTCCAGCCGGCGTCCCCAGACCACCTCGGCCTCGCCCTCCGGGGAGAGCCGTACGGCCGCGCTGCCCAGCTCCATGCCGAGCGGCTCGCCGAGCGCGGTGGCGCCGCCGGGCACCTTCAGTCCGTACGCCTGCCAGGCGCGGCGGGCCAGCGGCCAGTCCTGGAGCGCGGTGGCGGCGATGCCGACGTTCCACCAGTCGGGCGCGCCGGTCTCCCGGTCCAGCAGGGCGACCGCGCGCAGGCCGGCCGCGCGGGCCTGCTCCCAGTCGTGCCGGAACTTGTGCAGCAGGGCCAGGTTGAACCAGGACTCGGCGAGCCAGGGCTCCAGATCGGCGGCGCGGGTCAGCAGTTCGCCCGCGTCCTCGTACCGGCCGTCGCCGATGAGCGTGAACGCCCGGTCGGTGGCCTGCCGCCAGGAGGCGGAGGGCCGGTTCCGTACCTTGCCGAAGATCCTCACGATTCCCGCCTGCCAGTTCCGTTCCGCTCAGTGGGCTGGCTCTTGCCCCCGGACTGCCTCTCCCTCGCATCCAACCACGTCAGCCGGGAGAGGCGCTCATTACCCATCGGTTACCCAGCAACCGGCAGGGTCAGACAGTCGCGGGACAGGACCCGCGCCAGTGATTCCACCACCTCGGGGGCGTAGTCCCCGGCGGTGGCCAGCCGCAGTTCCTCCAGTGCGCGCAAGGGGCCCTCCACCCCGGCGTCGCGGGACTTCTCCTCGTAGGCGTTGACCGCGCGCACGATGCGGGCGGCGACCGGCTGGTCCCGGTAGGGGTCGGCCTGCCGCTCCACGACCACGGCGACGGCCGCGGCCACCCCGGTCTGCCGGACCACGGCACCCCCGAGCAGAGCGATACGGCGCTGTTCCTCGCCGGGCAGCCCGGCGGTGGCACCCGCGGGGACCGGGTCGACCAGGCTGAGCTGGCCGATGTCGTGCATCAGCGCCGCGTGCTCCAGCACGGTCAGCTCGGTGCCGGTGAGCCCGAGGTCCCGGCCCACCGCGAGGCTGAGGGCGGCGACCCGGCGGGCGTGGCCGGCCGGGGTGTACCCGGCGATCTCGGTGGCGCGGGCCAGGGAGGTGATGGTCTGCCGGTAGGTGGCGCGCACGGCCGCGTACCGGCGCAGCGACAACTGGGTGAGCAGCAGCGGGAGGCAGAACACCGGGAGCGCCCAGAGTCCGGCGACCGCGACCGCGAGCGCCATCACCGCGCCGGTGGCGCAGACGGCGGACCCGATGCCGAGCAGCCCGCGCAGTTCCTCGCGCAGCAGCGGACCGAAGGGCCAGCCGGTGCGGGAGCGGGCGAGCGCGGCGGCCAGTACGGCGTCGCACAGCGCGGTCAGCACCAGCAGCGCGACGAGCAGCAGGGCGTAGGCGGAGCCGTCCCACCGCTCGAACACACCCCGGCTGTAGAGGGGTTGGAAGCAGACGGCGGCGAAGCCCACGGTGAGGACGCGGCGGGCGAGGTGGTCCAGGGTGGGGCTGTTTCCGCGCCAGATGTGCGGAACCCCGCCGAGCAGCGAGGCGACGAGCACCACGGTGAGGATCTGACCGGCGCCGTGCCGGGCGGGATGTCCGGCGTCGGCACCGAGCAGGGCGTAGGAGAGGGAGCCCGCGGTGCCGAGCGGTGCGGCGCGGCGGGAGCCGCCACCCTTCCAGCGGGTGAGTTCACCGACGGCTATGAGGACACCGAAGGCGAGCGCGGTGCCCCCGCCGTCGACACCGGTCCACAGGGTGGCGCCGAACGCGAGGACGGCGACGAGTGCGGCGGCGCCGTGGATCAGACGGCGGGCACTCGGGCGGGCGGTCACCGATGGGCCCCGGTGGTCCGGCCGTGGGTGCGCTGGCGCGGCGGGACGCCGGGGGCGGGTTCGTCGGCGGTGACCTCGGGACGCCAGCCGTGCCGGCGCAGGGCGGCGGCGAGCGCGCCGACCATCCGGGGGTCGAACTGGGCGCCCGCGCACCGCTCCAGCTCGGCGACGGCGACCTCGACCGGGCGGGCCCGGCTGTAGGAGCGGGTGGAGGTCATGGCGTCGAAGGCGTCGGCCACGGCGACCACCCGGGCGCACTCGGGGATCTGGGTGCCGGCGAGTCCGTAGGGGTACCCGCTGCCGTCGAGGCGTTCGTGGTGGTGCAGGATCGCCGCGCGGGCCTCCCCGAGGAAGGAGATGCCACGGGTCATCTCGTGGCCGTACTCCGGGTGGAGCTCGATGATCCGGCGTTCCTCGGGGGTGAGCGGGCCGTCCTTGCGCAGCAGCCGGGTGGGGACGCCGAGTTTGCCGACGTCGTGCAGGATGCCCGCGAAGCGCAGCACCTCCACGCGTTCGTCGTCCAGGCCGAGCTGGCGGGCGATCATCACGGACGCCCGGCCGACGCGCTCGCTGTGCCCCCTCGTGTACCCGTCCTTGATGTCGACGGCCTGGACGAGGGCGCGGATGGTGGCCTGGTGGGCGGCGCGTTCACGGTGGTACTGGGCGAACACCCAGCAGGAGACGCCCATCGGCAGCAGCACCAGCAGGGCGGCGACCGGCCCGTAGGGGCTGCGCCAGAGCACTGCGGTCATCAGCCCGGCCAGGCCGTGCACGGTGACGGGGGCGAGGGAGCGGGTGAACAGCCCGCGCCAGGCCCGGCGCGGTGGGACCCGGTCGGCGGCCGCGTGCATGGCGCCGTCGAGCAGCGTGAGCACCAGGCAGAAGGCGAGCACGGCGGCCCCGGCGGGCAGCAGCGCGTACGGGAAGACGGAGTCCTCGACGGCCGCGCTCCCGTCGAGCGCGTGGTGCGTCCGGGCGGCGGCCCAGACGGCGAGCGCGGGCCGGGCGGCGCGCCAGACGCGGCGCGGGAGGGCGGGCGCGTGCTCGACCGGGGAGAGCAGGGCGGCGGGCAGCGGGACCAGCGCGGCTGCGGCCGGGGCCAGCAGGAAGGCCCCGGCGAGCAGGACGGGGTAGAAGGTGCCGCCGAAGCGGCGGCGGACTACCTGGTCGCAGAGCGCGTAGAGCGCGGCGAGGAGTCCGAGGGCACCCCAGGCCGTGGGGCCGGTGAGGGCGGGCAGGGCGCAGAGCGCGGCGAGCAGGGCGGCACCGGCCACGCAGACCCGTGCCCTTGCCGGAACCGCCTCCATGACGCCCTCCCCGACCGTGCCCCG
>NZ_MUNH01000504.1:0-7348 GCF_002154615.1 Streptomyces recifensis | reverse complement strand
CACCGGCCTTCGCCGAACTCTTGGCTCCCGCCGCGGGGGCGTCGGCCGTCTTCCCGGCCGGCTTCTCCTCGTCGCCCTTGGTGGGGGCCGGGGAGGAGGCGGACGGCGCGGGGGTGCCGGAGGCGGTCGGCGCGGGCGCGGTCGCGGAGGGCGTCGGAGTCGCCGAGGGCGTACCGGCCTGCTTGCCACCGGTCAGTACGTCCCCGAGGGCGTCCCCGATCGTCCCGAGCAGCCCGCCGTCGGTGCTCTTGGAACTCGCGGACGGCGCGGGGGTGCCGACGGAGGTGTCCTTCGTGGCCGGCGCCTGCGCGGACGGCGCGGCCGCGGGCTTCGAGGCGGTCGAGGAGGAACCGGTGGCGGGGCTGCCGCCCTTGTCGTCATCGCCGGAACCTGAATCCGGCGAGGACGCCGTGCCGTCACCCGCACCGGCCTTGTCCCCGGCGGACGCCGAGGGGCTGGGGGTGGAGGAGCCTGTGCTCTCACCTGCGGAGGGCGAGGGGCTCGCGGAGGTGCCGTCCACCTTGCCGCCCAGCGCCTCGACGCAGTCCTTGTAGTCGGCCGCCTTCTGGCTGTTGGAGGCCGGGGTGCCGCCGCCGCTGTCGGCGATGGCGAGCGTGGACGTGAAGCCCATGCCCATCAGTACCGCCGTCGGCATCGCCACGGAGGCGATGGCCTTCCCGGCCGGCATGTGGAGCCGGGTGAACAGCAGCTTCTTGGGGGCCGCGTGGCGGGGCCCGGTTCTCGCACGGGACCCGTCCACATCGGGCCCGTGGGTCACCTCGTCAGCCGGCACTGTGCCTCCCGTTCGCCTCGTTGGCCGGGCTCGTTCCTGACAGGTCCATCGGCGCGCTCACCGGCTCCTCGCCGCGCGGGGCGGGGACGCCGTACCGGCCGGACTCCTCCGCCTTCGCCGCCGGACCGGGCGACCAGGCGATGCCCATGGCACCGCCCACCATGGAGAGGAGGAAGCCGATGACGAAGCCGCCGAAGTTGGACACGGGGATGGACACCAGCGCGAGCAGGATCGCCGCGACGCCCGCGAACACCCGTACATGCTTCTGGAACCAGAGGCTGATGCCCAGCACGATGAGCAGCACGCCGATGATCAGCGAACCGGCTCCGGCGGTGGTGGCCATCGCCACCGTCAGATGACCGATCTGCAGATGGGCGTACGGGAAGTACATGATCGGAAAGCCACCGAGCATGACGAACAGGCCGGCCCAGAAAGGCCGGGCGCCCCGCCAGGCGCGGAACTGCAGCCTCCGGCGGGTGAACTGGCCGGGTGCGGCGGCAGGAGTCTCGGCGCTCATGGAAAACAGCTCCCTGGTGCGGCATTGCTGTGGTGAAGATGTGGGCCGCGGGTGAAGCGGCGGCCGGAGAGTGGACGGGCGGGAGAGCTCTCACTCCCCCGCCCGTCAGGCAGTGCCTAGTAGCACTCGGCCTTGGTGCCCGTGGACAGGCCCATGTGCAGACCGTTGAGCTTGAAGGTTCCGGCGGTGGTCGCCCACGCCGTCTGCTTCACACCGGTCAGCTCGGCCCTGGTCGCCTCCTGGGCGAACCCGTACGGGTTGACCTGCTTGTTGGCGATCTCACCGCTCTTGATGCCGGGACCCTTGAGGTCCTTGCCCGCGACACCGATGTTGATGTCGTGGAACGTGGCGTCAGCGCCGAGGTCCTCGACGTCGATGTACAGGTTCTCGGCCTCGACCTGCTTCTTCGGGTCGGAGCTCTCACCGGCCGTCAGTCGCAGCGTGACCGAACCGATCCCGGGGATGCCGGGAGTGACGACCGACTGGCACATCTTGTGGATCGTGGCGTTGGAGAACGCCGAGACCGCCACCGGATGGGCCGTCTTCTCGCCGGTCAGGGTGTAACCCGAGTCGATCGCGCCGTACTGCGAGAAACCGGTGCCGTTGAGCGTGTCGGCAGTCACCTTGAACGACTGACCGGACACGCTGAACGACGCGGCGAGAGCACCCTGCGCGAGGGCGACGCCTATCACGGCCGTAGCGGCGACGCTGGGCACCATGACCACAGCGAAGCGCTTCCATCTGGTCCCGCCACGCACCTGGGACTCCATATTTCCTCCTTCTCGGACGTACATCTCCTGTCCCGGAATCGCCCCAGGGGGCGGCTCGGCCGGGCAGGGATGGGAGAAGTGCTACGTCCTCGGGAAGGGGAGCGCCCGTGCTCGGCGGCACGAACCCGCGCCCGAACAACCGGCGTTCACCCCCGAGCGACAACCACTGGTCGCGCCTGACGCACATCACGCACAACCTTCGGGACAGGCTTCACCGGGAAGGCGAAGACCCCCCTGCCCCAGAGCCGGCGCCACTGCCGCCGGCTCTGCTCGGTGGGGACCCAGAGTCTCCCGCGTCCCGGCCGGCTGCCGGGGTGCGGAAATGGACCGAGCGTGGCCGATCGTGGTGCATTCTCGCCGCCCGCACAAGGGGCGCCGTTACCGGCTAGTAACGGCGCGATAACCGAACAACGACCCAGCGGTCTCGGAGCGCGACAGACCGTGCCATCAGTGGGCAGAGCAAAGCCGTTGATCCTCGGGCGAAGCCGGACAGATCAACGGCTGTGACTTACTCGGAGTAACAGCTGGCCGGTTTACCAAGTTTTGGTAAAGCGTGATCACTCATGCACCAGACCGGCCATTCGGCGAGCCCGGCATCACGCGCCCCCCGCACCGACGCGGCGTCAGAACAGCGCCCGTGCCAGGGCTCTGCGCGCGGCCACCACCCTCGGGTCGTCGGCGCCCACGACCTCGAAGAGCTCCAGCAGCCGGCGGCGTACCGCGTCCCGGTCGTCGCCGGCGGTACGGCTCACGGTGTCGGTGAGCCGGCCGAAGGCGTCCTCGACATGACCGCCCACCAGATCCAGGTCGGCGGCGGCGATCTGGGCCTCCGCGTCACCGGGCTTCTCGGCCGCGTCCCGGCGCACGCGCTGCGGGTCCATGCCCTGCACGCGCTGGAGCAACTCGGCCTGCGCGAGACCGAGGTTGGCCTCGGTGTTGGCCGGGTCGTCCGCCAGCACATTGCGGTACGCCTGGACGGCGCCACCGAGGTCGCCCGCGTCCAGCGCCTCGACGGCGGCGGCCAGCAGGGCGTCGTACGGCCCCTCCGGCGCCTCGGCGGCGGGGGCGGCGCCCGGAGCGGCGTCCGGGTCGACGGTCAGACCGGTCAGGCCGAAGCGCTGTTCGGCGACCTGGATCAACTGGTCGAGGGTCTCCCGGATCTGCTGCTCGTCGGCCGCGCCCTGGAAGAGGGGCAGCGCCTGTCCCGCTACGACCGCGAAGACGGCGGGAATCCCCTGGACCCCGAACTGCTGCATCAGCATCTGGTTGGCGTCGACGTCGACCTTGGCGAGCAGGAAGCGCCCGTTGTACTCGACGGCCAGCCGCTCCAGCACCGGGCTGAGCTGCTTGCAGGGCTGACACCATTCGGCCCAGAAGTCGATGACGACCGGGACTTCGGCGGAGCGCTGGAGGACTTCGCGCTCGAAGCCCGCCTCATCGACGTCGATGACGAGGTCGGCCGGCGACACCGCGCCCGCGCCGCCGTGCCGGGCGGCTTCGGCGCGCGCCTGCTCCGCCTTGGCCTTGGCCTCCTGGGCCGCCTTCACCGCGGCGAGGTCGACGACGCCGCTCATGGACATGTTCCGTGGCTGCATGCGTCCATCCTCCCCCGTTCCGGCGCATGAAGGAAAAACACGATCGTGGTCGGCGATCGCGGTCGGCGCCGGGTCCCCACCCGCGCCGGTGTTCGTCGCCCGTGTACGTCCGTCACGAGCTTTCGCTACGAGTCGTAGCGTAATAGCAATGGGGGGTTCCACGACAGCGGTTTCCGGTGATCTCCCTCACGACCTGTCGAGCTGCCCGGTTAGGGTCCTCTTCATGCAGAGCCGCACCCCCGCCAGTCGTACCGGGCGCCCGCGCAGCGCCGCCGCGGATGCCGCGATCCTGGCCGCGACGCGGGAGGGGCTGGTGGAACTGGGCTGGTCCGGGCTCACCTTGTCGGACGTGGCCGCGCGGGCCGGGGTGGCGAAGACGACGCTCTACCGCCGCTGGTCGGGCAAGCACGAGCTGGTGGTGGACGCGGTGGCGGAGCTGTTCGACGAACTGGTGCTGCCCGACCGCGGCTCGCTGGCGGCCGACATCGAGGGCGTGGTGCTCCAGTTCGCGGCGATCCTGGACCGCCCGGAGGCCAAGTGCGGGCTGATGGGCGTGGTCGCGGAGTCGACACGGGACGACGCGCTGCGCGAGCGGGTGCGCACCTCGATCGTGGAGCGGCAGAAGCGGCTGGTGCTGGCCGGGCGGGCGCGGGCCCAGGAGCGGGGCGAACTCCCGGCGGAGGCCGACCCGGAGGAGTCCGCGCGCACGGTCGACCTGATCTTCGACATGGCGGCCGGGGCGGTGGTGCACCGCACGCTGGTCAGCGGCAAGCCGGCGGACGAGGAGTGGGCACGGGGCTTCACCCACATCCTCCTCCTGGGCCTCACCACCCCGGTCCCGAACCTCACCCCGCCGGGGGAAACGGTGAGTTGACGGGGGCTAGAACCCGGCCGGCTCGGTGTACACCCCCCACTCGTCGCGCAGCACCCCGCAGATCTCGCCCAGGGTGGCCTCCGCGCGTACCGCTTCCAGCATGGGCTCGATCATGTTGGCGCCGGAGCGGGCGGCGCCCAGCATGGCGTCGAGCGCCTTGCGTACGGCCGTGTCGTCGCGGGCGGCCTTGCGGTCGGCCAGGACGCGGACCTGCTCGCGCTCGACCTCGTGGCTGACCCGGAGGATCTCCAGGTCGCCGGTGACGGAGCCGGTGGCGACGTTGACGCCGACGACCCGCTTCTCGCCCTTCTCCAGCGACCGCTGGTAGCGGAAGGCGGATTCGGCGATCTCGCCGGTGAACCAGCCGTCCTCGATGCCGCGCAGGATGCCGGAAGTGACGGGGCCGATGGGGTGCTGTCCGTCGGGGTGGGCCCTCAGGCCCCGCTCCTTGATCTGCTCGAAGATCTTCTCGGCGTCCGCCTCGATGCGGTCGGTGAGCTGCTCGATGTACCAGGAACCGCCCAGCGGGTCCGCGACGTTGGCGACGCCGGTCTCCTCCATCAGCACCTGCTGGGTGCGCAGCGCGATCTCCGCGGCCTGCTCGCTGGGCAGGGCGAGGGTCTCGTCCAGGGCGTTGGTGTGCAGCGAGTTGGTGCCGCCGAGCACGGCCGCGAGCGCCTCCACGGCGGTACGCACGACGTTGTTGTACGGCTGCTGCGCGGTCAGCGAGACCCCGGCGGTCTGGGTGTGGAAGCGGAGCCACTGCGCCTTGTCGGTCTTCGCCCCGTACACGTCCCGCATCCAGCGGGCCCAGATGCGCCGGGCGGCGCGGAACTTGGCGATCTCCTCGAAGAAGTCCACGTGGGCGTCGAAGAAGAAGCTGAGGCCGGGGGCGAAGACGTCCACGTCGAGACCGCGGGAGAGGCCCAGCTCGACGTATCCGAAGCCGTCCGCGAGGGTGTACGCCAGCTCCTGCGCGGCCGTGGCACCGGCCTCGCGGATGTGGTAGCCGGAGACGGAGAGCGGCTTGTAGGCGGGGATGCCGGCCGCGCAGTGCTCCATCAGGTCGCCGATGAGGCGGAGGTGCGGCTCGGGCTGGAAGAGCCACTCCTTCTGGGCGATGTACTCCTTGAAGATGTCGGTCTGGAGCGTGCCGTTCAGCACCGCCGGGTCGACGCCCTGACGCTCGGCGGCGACCAGGTACATGCAGAAGACGGGCACGGCGGGCCCGCTGATCGTCATCGAGGTGGTGACGTCGCCGAGCGGGATGTCCCCGAAGAGGACCTCCATGTCGGCGGCCGAGTCGATGGCCACCCCGCAGTGCCCGACCTCGCCCAGCGCGCGCGGGTCGTCGGAGTCGCGGCCCATCAGGGTCGGCATGTCGAACGCCACGGACAGGCCGCCGCCGCCCGCCGCGAGGATCATCTTGTACCGCTCGTTGGTCTGCTCGGCGTTGCCGAAGCCGGCGAACTGGCGGATGGTCCAGGTCCGCCCCCGGTACCCCGTCGCGTGCAGCCCCCGGGTGAACGGGTACTCCCCCGGCCACCCGATCCGCTCGAACCCCTCGTACACGTCCCCGCTCCGCGGGCCGTACACCGGCTCGACCGCGTCCCCCGACAACGTACTGAAATCCGCGTCGCGCTTCCGCGCGCGGTCATACCGGTCCTGCCACCGCCGGCGGCCTTCTTCGATCGCGTGAGCGTCCATACCATCGAATTTACTTGGACGTCCTAGTAAATGTCGATGGGAAACCGCCGTACGGGTGTGTACGGCGGTTCCGGTTACGCCTTGACGGCCGCCGGGGACGGCTGTGCGACCTTGGCCTCCAGCTCGTGGCTGATCTTCCGCTCCACGAAGAACGCCGCGGTCGGGATGGTGCCCGCGATCAGCACCCAGAGCTGCTTGCCGACCGGCCACTTCGCCTTGGAGCCCAGGTCGAAGGCGAAGACCAGGTAGACCACGTAGAGCCAGCCGTGGGCGATGCCGATGATCCGCGTGAAGTCGCCGGCGCCGTTCAGGTGGAGCAGGTACTTGGCGATCACGCCCAGGGTCAGCAGGACCAGCAGCACACCGGTGACGTAGGACATCACCCGGTAGCGGGTCAGCACGCTCTTCTTCATGGGTACGAGCGTAACCACGCGTTCCGGGAGATCTTGCCCCAGGGTGGCTCCCGCGCGGTCCCGCAGGTCAGGCGTCGTCGAAGTCCCCCGCCGCCACCCTCAGTGGCCGCAGGAGCGTGAAGATGTCGCCGCAGCTCTCCGCGTCGTAGGCGCCGAGGCCGAAGTCCATGGCCATGAGGTCCCGCGTGGCGGCGTCGACGACTTCGCGGCCCTTGTCGGTGATGACGGCGAGGGTGCCGCGGCCGTCCTTGGGGTTGGGCCGCTTGGCGACCAGGCCCGTCCTGACCAGGCGGTCGACCGTGTTCGTGACCGAGGTGGGGTGGACCATCAGCCGTTCGCCGATCTTGGACATGGGCAGCTCACCCTCCTTGGAGAAGGTGAGCAGCACCAGCGCCTCGTAGCGCGCGAAGGTCAGCCCGTACGGTTTGACCACGGCGTCGACCTCGGCCAGCAGGATCTGCTGGGCCCGCATGATCGAGGTGATCGCGGCCATCGAGGGCACGCTTCCCCAGCGCTGCTTCCAGAGCTCGTCGGCACGGGCGATGGGGTCGAAGGGGAGACTGAGAGGCTTGGGCACGTCATCAGACCCTACCGGCCGGTCATATCGCGGGCAGCCCCGTCTCGGCTTTCGGTCACCCGGCACGCCACGGCGAGCGCCACGCAGCACCCCGTGCCCACC